>CAYUUB010000060.1:0-9545 GCA_964447725.1 uncultured Oscillospiraceae bacterium | reverse complement strand
ACCCGGGGCGGATCAGCCCGCCTAAACTTCAAAAAACAGCGCCGTCCAAATCGGACGGCGCTGTTTCGCTTGATGTTATCGGTCCTCCGGGCTTCAATCCGGATCGTTCGCCTTTTCCAAAGCGCGGCTCGCCTGCTCCAGTGCCTGGGAAGCCTCCGCGAGCGCCTGTTCGGCTTCCGCTTTGCGGCGGGACGCCCTGCGCGTGCGGCGGTCGTCTTCGCGCCACTGCATGCCGATCAGAAAAACAGCCGTGGTAAATCCCGTCACCGCAAGCAGTGCGAACACCCACTTGGAGAGCTCGCTGGTCATAAACGCCATGATGGGATTGACGCGGTCGATCGAGAAGAAGGTGAGCGTCATCAGCGACAGGACGATGACGGCGTGCGGCATGACGCGCTGGATAAACCGTTTCATTTTCACCCCTCCTTACTGTCCGTCCGTAACGGAGTCCGGTTCGCAGATATACAAAATATCGCTTGTGTCGCGAGGTTTGTCGTCCTGCGGCTGGCTCCTGAGTTCGTCGCCGTATGTCATGACTGCGGTGTCGCCGCCGTCAAGGTTATAGGCGACCGTGCACCCGAGGTCCTTGAAAACCTGTGCAAACTGCGTATAGTTCAACCCCAGCGAATAGCCCTTCTGCCGTCCGTCGACAAGGATGAAGCAATAGTGACCGGGCTCGAAGTAGCCGATTCCGGAAAGCGGGTTTGCTTTTGTCGAGGCGAATGTTTCCGGGACCTCGCCGTCGACCAGCAACTCCGGGCCGAACGTCCAGATCTGATACGGCTGGCGCGCGTAGATTTCGGCAATCTGCGTGGAATACGTTTCATCCGCGGCGTAGGTTTCCATCGTGCCGTCGTAATAAAGCACGCAGATGTCCTCGGCAAGCGGCGTGTCGTAGTACCATTCGACACCGTTGCGCACGGCGATCAGCCCTTCCTTGCGGAACGTGTAGTTATCGCCGGAGATGGCAACGATGGAATCCGTCAGCTGCGCGAGCTGAAGCGTGGGCATGACGTTTTTGCGCAGGCCGTCGTTGTACTCCTCGTATTCGTATGCAACCGCAGTTTTAAAGCTCGAAAGATCTTTGATATAGATGTCGGCCACATAATACGTAACCGGCGTGTCCAGCTCCACTTTGGTCATCGTGACCGAAACGTTGGCGCTGCGATAAGAATCGTCGGTTTGCTCGATTTCTCCGTCGGTAAACATTTCGGCATAGCTACCGCCGAGAAGCCCCGTGTCGACGACAACGGGCTCGTCGGTCGCTTCCGCTGCGTCGCCGGTATCCGCATCGGACGTATCGGTCTGGTCGGCAGGCTCGTCGGCCGCCGCGTCCGGGGTCGGCGTCGCGACGGCGGTCGTCGGAGTGGCCAGGGTCGTCGGCGTCGGAGCGGATTTTCGAACATGGTGGAAATACGCGAACGTATTGATGCAGATGCCCAATGCAAGCAAATCCCAGAGGATCGTCTTGATCAGTCGTTTTGCGGAATAAGAGAGTTTCGATTGCCTCATTCGAGTTCGCAGGCCTCCTCACTTTCAGGCGGAAATACATATTTACGCTGGATGTAGAAACTCAGCGGGTACAGCGCAAGTTCTACAAGGATTTTGCCGATGGCGATCGGCATTACTTTTGTAATCAGGAACATCAGGCAGTAATTAATGCCGAGGATGACGGCTACGAGCAGGTAATAGCGGACGATGCTGCTCCTGCTGCGATGTTCGAACACGAGTTTGCAGTTCATGAAATAGTTCGCAAGCGAGCTTAGAACGCGCGCGCCGACGACGCTGATCAGCAGCGACTGCGCCATACCTTTTGTGGCAGCCGTAAACGAAAGCACGAGTACATAGTCCAGAAGCATCGCAACCAGCGACGACGCCACGAACATCAGAATCATTTTATAGATGCGCCAAGCGTCGCGCACCGGCAGGAAATGTGAAGACTGGTTGTTTTCTATATACACGGTTTGAATCGTGACCTCCTCAATCGGGATGCGGTGCCGCGTTGCGTAAAGGAGCACGTTGATTTCATACTCGTAGCGGTCGCCCTTCATTTCGAGCATCATCGGAATGCGGAATACGCCGAAGGCGCGCAGGCCGGTCTGGGTGTCGAACACCTTCACGCCGGTCGACAAAGCGAAAACAAAGCGTGTAATGGCATTCCCCGCGCGGCTCTTAAACGGCACGTTGCCGGTGAACTGACGGCTGCCGAGCACAAGCTTTTCAGGCGAGCGTTCCCAGGCTTCGCTGACGCGGATGATATCTTCCGGCAGATGCTGCCCGTCCGCGTCGATGGTGACCACGCCTTCGTCCGCGGGATACTGATCGTAAATATAGGCGAGAGCGGTCTTCAGCGCGGCGCCCTTGCCGCGGTTGACTTTATGCGTCATGACTTTTGCATAGGGCTCGAGCGAATCAAAAAGAGGCTGACGATCGGCGTCGCTTCCATCGTTGACAATGACGATATCGTAATTGGTCTGTTCGCGCAGGGCAAGAACGAGACGATATAATTTTTCATCCGGCTGGTAAGCCGGAATAATGACAACCATGCGGAATTCTCCTTTGTCGAAAATCACAGCGCATTCTAAAACAGTCTATATTATAACGTATTTTGCATAAAGTGAAAAGGCTTATGTATTTTCGAGGAGAACGCCTGAAAACGAAAACGTTCCATAATGCGGGGATTTTTGGAAGATTCAATTGCGTAGACATTGTAAACACTTTGTAATAAATCGAAAATGCCAAAGAAAAACAGTTTTCTCTGCTATAATGAAACCGTTATCGATACCGGAAAGGAAACGGCGAAACAATGCCACGGAAGACGAAACGAAATCGTCCGAAGACGGAGCCTGCGGAGGCGAACGACACGCCGAAGGAGCAGGAACCCGAAGCGGAGATTGAAGAAGAAATACAGAACGACGGAAAAACACATAACGAAGGACAGCCCTCCATTGAGCCCGATATCATGCCGTACCGGCGTTCGGATACCGATGTGGAGGCGTTTGTTCCTACGGATTTTTTCCCGACGAGCGATATTCGGCTAAAAAAGCACCGGTCCCGCAAAAAACGGCACGCTCTCTGGGTGGTGCTGGTCACGCTCGGCGTGCTGCTGCTCTGCGTAGGCGGCGCATATGCGTATATCGTGTTTTTAGAACCAAGCACATTGTTCGCGAGCAGTACGCCGACGCCGGATGCCGCCGAAATACAGGTTATTGAGAGCGAAAACGCGACGCCGACGCTGGAACCGACGCCGACCCCGACGCCCGATCCATATGAAGTCATCAGCGAACAGGCGGACACGTCCATGATGGAGAATATCGTAAACGTTCTGATCATTGGCGTGGATTATGCCGAAGAACGGGAAACTTGGACCGGCAAGCACGAATACCACTCGGACGTTATGATGGTGCTGGCCATCAACTTCGACGAGAACCGCGTGGACCTGATTTCGCTTCCGCGCGATACATACGCGAAAATACCGGGCGTAAAGGGGATCTATAAACTGAACGCGTCGCTCAACTGCGGCGGCGGGTTCGAAGCCGAAGGCGGCGCGGGCTTTCTGAAGACCTGCGAGGCCGCAAGCTGGATGCTCGGCGGAATTCCGGTCAACTACTACTACGCCGTGACGATGCCCGCCGTCAAGGAGCTGGTGGATATCGTCGGCGGGGTGGACTATAATCTGGAGGTTGACTTCAAGATGGCCGGGCGCACATACAGCGCGGGCTATCAGCACCTCAGCGGGCAGGGCGTTCTGGACTATCTGCGCGTGCGTAAGAACGTACAGGGCAGCGGCGACCTGAACCGCATCAACCGGCAGAAGAAGATGATGATTGCGCTGTTCGAATCCATGCAGGAACAAAATCTGATTCTGAAGATTCCGGAAATCATCAGCTCGTTCGACGGACAACTGTTTACCAACTGCACGTTTGGCCAGACCGCGGCGCTGACGAAGTTTGCGTATAATCTTTCGAGCGACGACATCGGCATGTATTCCATGAGCGGCACGATGAAGAATATCTTCAACTGGAACTTCTGCCTGACCAACCAGTCGAATCGCGTCAAAATCATCGAGGAAGTGTATGGCGTCGACGTTTCGAAGGAACTGGAATACACGGCCGACTATGCGGAGTACCGCTGGAAGGACATGATTGCGACACAGTACCTCGACACGGTGGAGGGACTGACGGAATATGTTTCCGAGGCGCTTGCGGCGGACGACCTGCTGCCGACGATCTCACCGACGCCGGAAGCGACGGTAACGCCTACCCTGGAGGCGACCGTCACGCCGACTGCGGATGTGACGGTAACGCCGAGCGCACCGGCAACGGTTACGCCGACGGCGGCGAATCCGACGCCGAGCCCGACACCGACGCCGAGCCCGACACCGAGCCCGACACCAAGCCCAACGCCCAGTCCGACGCCGTCGCCGGACACGCCGGAACCCACGACGCCGACACCGGTCACACCGGAACCGGCGACTCCCGTGCCGGACACGCCGAGTCCCGAAACGCCGACGCCGGATTCAAGCGACTCCGGAACGGCGTATACGGGGAAAAATTCGGCGAACACCGTGCGTCTGAGCGCAACGAAAGCCGTCCAGGGCGAAACCTTCCAGCAGTATTCGCTGTATCAACGCGAGATGTTCAACGATTATCTGATGTCGCTGGACGATCTGGAGGAAGCGCAGGCCGTCGCCCGCAAGGAAGCGGCAAAGTATGCCGCCGGAAAGAGCAACGATCTCGACCGTGCCACACAGGATGTTTCCGACTACGCTTCGCATGTGAAGACCAACGCGCTTGCGCTGGCGCAGGAGTTCGGATATTCGACCGGCAATTTCGAGTGGTCGTGCCGGTATGAAAAGGATTCGGATTTCAACGAAGTTTACGTCGACTTCCGCTGAGACCAAAATGACGATGAGGATCGGGACAACCCGATCCTCATTTTTCAGCAAGCGGAGACAGTGAAACTGCATCATTTAGACTTTGGAAAAACACCCTAACGGCGACACGCAGTGAAGCAGCACCCTTACAGCAACGCGGGAACTTCGCAAAGCGAGTCGATCAGCCGCGCGCCGAGTGCGGCGAGATGTTCCCGCGTCTGATGCCCCGGCACGAGGAGCGCGCAGTTACAGCCCAGCGAATCGGCGATTTCAAAGTCATGGTCCGTGTCGCCGACAAACAGCGCGCGGTCGGGTGAGACACCGCTTTTCTGCAAAAATTCCCTTGCATGATCTTCTTTGCCGTGTGCAAAATTGTCGGGATTCCCGATGATGCGGTCAAAGAAACCGCCGAGTGAAAAGATGGCGACCTGATCGTCCAGCATCCGTTGCCCGCTTGCGGACAGCAACACCTGCCGGGCGCCGCGGCTCAAAACCGTTCGCAGGGTGTCGACCGCGCAGGGCTGAAGCGGACACGCTTGTACGCGCTCGGCATACATTTCATGAAATTCGTGGGAGATGTTTTCATACGGCTCTGTTTCGAAGGTGTACCCCATGCGTTTGTAATATTCGATCACAGGGAATCCGAAAACGGAACGATAATAGTCGATGCCGGGCATGGGAGCCATGCCGCGTTCGACGCGCATTTCGTTGGCGATCCGATAGCAGGTCGCCGTATCGTCCAGCAGCGTACCGTTCCAGTCCCAGATGACGAGGTCGATTTTGCGAGGGGCGTTTACCATTTGTTGTGTACCTTTTCCGCAAAGCACAGAAAATGCTTCAGCTCGATTTTTGCGCCGTCGTCAAGCGTGAGCGTACCGTCCATGTGTCCGAACACCTGATGCTGATCGGACAGAAGCGGCCCTACGTTCGTATAGGCGCAGCGATCGAGAACCGGCGCAAACGCCGTTTCGAACCTTCCGTCGCTTGAGGTAAACGTCCAGGGCGACATAAAATCGTCCTTCCCGTCTTTTTGCGGGATATTGAACGTCAGCCGGTCGAGCTTGTGCGCGACGCCGTCGACGAAAATCATGTTTTCGGAAGCGGCCGTTACGTCGCCGAACCCGTAACCGAGGTTGAACCCGACCACGCGTCCGTCCACGACGCCCTGGCCCGCGCCCCAGTACCAGGTATTGTCGTGCGTCCAGACGCCGCGGCCCCAGTCCAGCAGGCCGAAGGAGTCTGCCGGGTCGAACGAGAGCGTTTTGCCGAGACAGGAGACCGTTCCGCTTGCGTGCATGCCGATGATCTTCTGGTTATAATAGAAGGCCGTCTTCTGCTCGTGAAACGGCGTGGCGATGACCATGGTGTCCTTCGGTTCGCCGGTGAGCAGGAGATCGCAGTCGAACGGCGTTTCCCCGCCGAACCGGTCGAGGTGGCATTTCAGATGCCGGCCGTCGGATTCGTGCGTAAACGACGCGCCTGCGTTTTTAAGCGTCTTTTGCACATCCCCGTTCCGGGAAGTCGACGGGAAGTCCGTGTTGCCCATGGGGAACCAGAACATCGGGGAGACGGTCTTTTCCGTGCGGGCTTCAAAGTCCAGAAAAGACGCGGAGATCAGCCCCATATAGGAATTGTCGTCGATCGTCAGCGCAACGCCGAACCTGCCGTTGTAAATCAGGTAGTAGTCCCATTCTTTGATCCGGAATTTACCGCCTTTGATTGCGGAACGGTCATATGTTTTTACGAGCGATTTTGCGTATCCGGCTTCGCTGAGTACGCCCTCCTCGTTCAGAAGCGGGCCTGCGGAAAGTTCATGCTGCATGGAAATGATCCCGTCCTTTCATAATCGATTGCTTTGCTTTATTATACGCGCCCTGAAAAGCGCGCGCAAGAAACGCAGGCGTGAGGTTCGCGCCTGAAAAAGCGCGTCTGTGAAATTGTTGCCGCGGCAATGCGACGATCTTTTGTATTTGGCTTTCGAACCGGTGTGGATATGGTATAATAGCGCAATGATGAAGCAAACGAACCACCTGCGGATACTTGGTATTGTATTGCTGGCCGTTGCCGCCGCTGCCATGCTCCGGCAGCTTTATATCATATTTTTTGCGGGGATGCAGCATGTCCTGTCCGGGCTGGTGCTTGCCGCATCGGTTTGCGCATCGTTGTTTTTCGGCACGTTTTTTTTCGCACGGTCGTTTAGCGAGACCGGCAGCCGCCGGAAAGCGGTCCGGTGGTCGCTGGCTTCGCTGTTCGGGTTTTATCTGGTCGCCTTGCTGGGACTGCTGTTCGTTTCGCGTATCGATTTTCTGCATTTTTCGGAGAATGCGGCGTTTTACCGGGAGCATTTCGACCTGATCACGAATTTTCACCCGTTTGAAACGGTTTTGCTATACCTGCGTGCGCTGAAATATCATTATATCGGCCCGGAAATTCCGATTTCAAACCTGATCGGCAACATGCTTCTGTTTATGCCGATGGCGGTTTTTCTGCCGTGTTTGTTTGGGCCGATGCGTAAATTCTGGGTGTTCGCGCTGACCATGGTCGCCCTGCTTGTGGCCGTCGAAGCACTGCAACTGCTGCTGCGCTGCGGGAGCTGCGATGTGGACGATATACTGCTCAACCTCGTTGGAACGATAACCGTCTACGGAATTCTGAAGATTCCCGCGGTCAACCGGCTGCTGGAGCGGTTGTATCTCATACCGGTAAAAACGGACGGACGGACGACGAAGGCGGTTACAGCCGAATAACGTCCGTGGCGATTTCGTCCATGAACGCCCGGTCGTGCTCGACAAACAACATGGATGGATTGCTCTGCAGCAGAAGGTCGCGAACCTGCATGCGCGAAAGCACATCCACGAAGTTCAGCGGCTCGTCCCAGATATAGAGGTGCGCCCGTTCGGAAAGCGTCTTTGCAAGAAGCGCTTTTTTCTTTTGCCCGCCGGAAAAATCACGCATGTCCTTTTCAAACTGCACGCGCGGGAAGTCCAGCTTCCGCAGGATCGTTAAAAACAGCGTTTCGTCCAGCCCGTTTGCGCGCGCAAACTCCAGGACCGTGCCCTGCAGAAACGACGTGTCCTGCGGCATGTACGAAACGATCAGCCCGCTCGCGGTGCGAAGGACGCCCGAGTGCGGGACGGCCTCGCCCGTCAGCAGGCGGACGACGCTGCTTTTGCCGCTGCCGTTTTTTCCGCTTAATGCGATCCGCCGGCCTTGCCGGATGGTGAAGTTCAACGGGCCGCAGACCGTTCTTTCGCCGTAGGCGATCGACAGGTCCAGCGCTTCGGCCAGCACGTCCGCATGATGACGCAGCGGCGTGATTTTGAGCGTATCGTTCCGTTCGAGGTTTTTCAGCAGCTTTCCCTTTTCCTTTGCCGCGGATTCCCGGCGTTTCTCAACGGCTTTGGCGCGCTTCATCATTTTCGCGGATTTGCGCCCGATCGCGCCCCTGTCCAAAGTACCCTCAAGGGCGCCGCTGCCGATTTTGGAAGCTTCCACGCGGTCCGACCATTCCGCCGTGCGGCGCGCAGCCGTCCGAAGCTGGCCGATCTGCCGCGTAAGCCGCGCGTTTTCGGAGAGTTCAAACGCGTCCTGCCGGCGGCGATTTTCCTCCCAGGATGTAAAGTTGCCCTTTTGTACCTCGATGTCCGCACGGTTGATCGAGAGAATATGATCGACGCAGCCATCGAGGAACGCCCGGTCGTGGGACACCAGGATGAATCCCTTTTTGCCGCCGAGGTAACGGCTGACGACCGCGCGCGCATCCATGTCGAGATGGTTGGTCGGCTCGTCGATCAGCAGAAAGAAACCGGGCTTGCAAAACAGCGCGGCAAGCAGCGTTTTCGTCTGTTCACCGGGACTGAGCGTGGAAAACGGGCGGCCGAGAACGCTGGCGTCGACTTCGAGCAGATTCAGTTCCTTTTCGAGCATCCATAAAGGCGCATGCGAAACGTCCTCAAACACGGCCTGCGTGGTCTGGGACGGATCGCGCACTTCAAACGGGAAATAATTGAACCGAACGTCGGACGCGATGGAGCCGGCATATTCGTATTCACCCGTCAGAAGTTTTAAAAACGTCGTCTTGCCGCGCCCGTTCCGGCCGATAAAACCGAGCTTCCAGTCCGTATCGACGGAGAACGAAACATGCTCGAACACATTGTCGTAACTGCCGTCGTAATGAAACGTCAAATCGTTTATGCGGATTTGAGACATAAAAAATCAACCTCCCGATGAAGAACGGCAACGCCAAAAAGCGAAACAAAAAAGAACCCCGATTCTGGTTCGCTTCCATGGCATCGCGCAAAAGCGGGACACATTTGTGCCCGGCAAATGCTGACGAATACCAAATGGGTTAGCGAATCATCGGTGTCCCTCCGTCGAAAGATCTCAACCGTAGTGTACAAAAATCTGCCGGCGCTGTCAACCATGCGCGCATTTTTCGAAAATCGGAGCCGGATATGGTATAATGCGGTCACAAGACGCAGGCTGCTTTTGCAGCGAAAAATCGGACAAAGCCGAAAAAACGCAGATTCCACCGCAACCGTTTTCTCCTTTGCGAAGTGTTAAGGGTGGAAGAGAAAGGTATTGACCGAACATGGAACAACAGCCGAAGTCAGCTCCGCCGATTGCGGCCGACAACGCGGACGCGCTCTTTGCAGCGTACGCCGACATG
>CAYUUB010000059.1:0-9595 GCA_964447725.1 uncultured Oscillospiraceae bacterium | reverse complement strand
TATTCGATGAGCAGGTAATCGCGCGTGTTGCCCTGCACGGTGAGGGCTTCCACCTTGACGAACCGGCCGATGCCGTGCGCTTCGTGGACGATATAGTCGCCGACGTTCAGCTCGGAAAACGAAAGTTGCTTTTTCCCGCGCGCGCGTTTGGGCGCACGCTCCGTTCGCCCGCTGATTTCATATTCCGTATAAACGTTGAATTTCAGCGCGGGATACGAAAAACCGCGGCTGAGCTGACCGGAAACAAGCAGCGCCTTTCCCGCCGGGATCTCCTCGGGAAGCGACGGCGCGACGGTTGCCTTCACGCCGTATTCGCCGAGCCGATCGGCCAGTTCGGCGCACTGCTCGCCGGCATAGACGACGGTGCGTTCTCCCACCCGGTTCAGCCGGCCGATTTCGCGTGCCAGCTCGTCCAGCGCGCCCATATACTGCGGCGCGCCGCGCGATTCCAGCGTAACGATCTCCCTTGCGGAAAACTGCGGGTGCGTGCGGGACAGCGCGTATAAAAGCGCAGTCCGCGGCGTATGCAGGCACTCAAGCGTTTCGTTTGCGCTGCGCTCCAGCGCGCCCTGCTCTGCAACGCCCTCGTTTCGCTCCAGCATGGCCTGAACGGTTTCGGAAAACCGCAATTGCTCCGTGCGGAGCGCTTCGTCGATCAGCAGCGCTTCGTCCAGCACGATGATCGCGTCCTTAGCAAGATAGTCGAACAGCGTCTCGCATTTTTCATACAGCAGCGGCAGCAGCACGTCGCCGCCCACGCTCGAAACGCCGTCCGACCAGGCTTGCTCCTGGTCCATGAGGCCGACTCGTCCGGCGATTTTTTTCAGCGCGCGTTCGGTACGTTCCTTTGGCTGCGGCGTTTCCAGCGCGGGCCGGATCAAAACGGCGGACGCCTGCTCGATGCTGCGCTGCGTGACCGGATCGAACCGGCGCATCTGGTCGATCTCGTCGCCGAAGAATTCGATGCGGACCGGGTATTCCGATCCGGGCGCGTATACGTCGACAAGATCGCCGCGCGCGGCGATCTGCCCGCGCCCTTCAACGAGCTCCACGCGTTCGTATCCCGCGGCGACCAGCTTTTCGGTCAGCGCGCGGGGCTCGATCGTCTTGCCGACCTCGAGCGAGAGCATGCTTTCGGAAAAAGCCTGCTTCGGAGCCAGCGCCTGCATCAGCGCGGCGGCCGATGCGGAAACGACGCAGCGTTCATTCGCGGACAACGCCGAAAGAGCGGAGATCCGCTCGCAGCGCTGCTCGCCGGAAGCCGCGTGCACGTAGACCAGCGGCGTTTCGCGCGGAAGGAACAGCTCCGATTGCACGCCGAACAGCCGTGCGCTTTCGTAAAGCTGCGTTGCCGTGGTGTCCGTCGCGGTGACAAAGAGCACCTGCCGCGTCCGCGCAAGCGCGGAAACCAGATGCGCCTTTGCGTTTGCGGCAACGCCAAACGCCGCGACCGGGCCTTTGCCCCCCTCCAGCGCGGTTTGCATGCGCCGAAAGTCTGTCGCGGAATCCAGAATATCCAATATCGGATTGTTATGCGGTTGTTGAGTCAAACGCCCTCCTGCTTTTTTGTCCGCGCATCAGCGGCCCGCCGTCGCGCCGCCGATGTGGCGCTTGTTGTACTTCGCCTGCGCCTGCTCGATTTCGCCGTCTGCGATCATCATCGCCGCGTCCGCGGCATGGACGAAACTTTCCTCCAGAACGGCCTGGTCCTTTTTGCTCGGCTTGCCGAGCACATGGTCTTTTAAGTCGCCGCCGTTCCGGTCGCCGACGCCGATGCGTACGCGCGGGAACGCCTCGCTGCCCACGCAGGCGACGACCGAGCGCATGCCGTTGTGCGTGCCCGCGCCGCCGCGCTCGCGAATGCGGAGCGCGCCGACCGGCAGCTCGATATCGTCGTATAAAACGATCAGATTTTCCGCGGGGCACTTAAAAAAGTGCAAAACGCTCTGAATGCAGTCGCCGGAACGGTTCATATACGTTGTCGGCTTGATCAGGACGATATGCTCGCCGTTTCGAACGCCTTCGCCGTACACGCCGGAAAAGCCGCGTTTGGTCACGCGGATGTGAAGTTGCTTTGCCAGGACGTCCAGCGCCTGAAATCCGGCGTTGTGGCGCGAACGCCTGTAGGTGAGTCCCGGATTGCCCAGTCCGGCTATGATAAACATGCGGGTTTCCTCCGTTCAAAATCGTGTTTATCTTAGCATGAATAATCGCTCTTGACAACACGTGAAAATGCGTGATATGCTCATAAGACTATATGAGCAACGACGGAAAGAGTAAGTGGTACGCGCGTCTCAAGAGAGCCGGACAGAGGTGGAAGCCCGGCGGCGCAACACTGCCGAACATGGCTCCCGAGCTCCTCGCGGTGAATGTTCCATACGCTTGAGCCGCAGCGGGTGTCCGCCCGATACAGCGGGAACTTATGCCCCCGTTTCGCCGGGGAAGTAAGGTGGTTTATAACGGTAGCGTTTTTTACGCATGCTGTCCTTACGTAAGGATTGCATGCGTTTTTTGTTTGCACGAACGAATTTGGATCACATGGAGGAAATTGAAATGGAAGAGAAGAAGACGTTTTATATCACGACCCCGATCTACTACCCGAGCGCGAACCTGCATATCGGCCACGCATACTGCACCGTGGCGACGGACGCGATCGCCCGCTACAAACGCCAGCGCGGCTACGACGTGTTTTTCCTGACGGGCTCGGACGAGCACGGCCAGAAGATCGAGCGTAAGGCGAAGGCCGAGGGCGTAACTCCGCAGCAGTATGTCGACAGGATCGTCGGCGGGTTCAAGGAACTCTGGAAGCTGCTGGACATCTCCTACGACAAGTTCATCCGCACGACGGACGATTATCACGTGAAGGCCGTACAGAAGATTTTCAAACAGCTTTACGACCAGGGTGATATCTATAAGTCGAAATATACCGGCTATTACTGCACGCCCTGCGAAAGCTTCTGGCTCGACCGGCAGATCAAGGAAGCCGGCGGCGTCTGCCCGGACTGTGGCGGCCCGGTCGAACTCGTCGAGGAGGAAAGTTACTTTTTCCGGGTTTCGAAGTATGCCGACCGGCTGATCCAGTATATCAAGGACCATCCGACGTTCATCCAGCCGGTGAGCCGGACGAACGAGATGCTGCAGAACTTCCTGCTGCCCGGGCTCGAAGACCTCTGCGTCAGCCGCACGAGCTTTAAGTGGGGGATTCCTGTCACGTTCGACGAAAAACACGTCGTGTATGTATGGCTGGATGCGCTTTCAAACTATATTACCGCGCTTGGGTGGGGAAGCGACGACGATTCGCTGTATCAAAAGTACTGGCCTGCGGACATCCATATCGTCGGCAAGGAGATTGTACGGTTCCATACCATCATCTGGCCGATCATGCTCATGGCGCTCGGCCTGCCGCTGCCCAAGCAGGTGTTCGGACACGGCTGGCTCGTGCTCGACGGCGGCAAGATGAGTAAGTCGAAGGGCAACGTCGTCGACCCGGTCGCGCTATGCGAGCGTTACGGCGTGGACGCGATCCGCTATTTCCTGCTGCGCGAAGTCCCGTTCGGTTCGGACGGGAACTTCTCCAACGAAGCGCTGATTGCGCGCATCAATACGGACCTTGCCAACGACCTCGGCAACCTGCTGAGCCGCACGGTGGCGATGATCGGCAAATACTTCGGCGGGGCGCTGCCCACGCCCGGCGAACGCACGCCGGAGGACGAAGCGCTGATCGCGCTGGCAAGCGAGCTTCCTGCAAAGGTGGACGCGCAGATGAACGAACTGCACATCCCCGACGCGCTGGCGGAAATTTGGAAACTGGTCGGCGCCTGCAACAAGTACATCGACGTGACTATGCCTTGGACGCTGGCGAAGACCGACGAAGGGAAGGAGCGCCTCAAGAGCGTGCTCTACAACCTGGCGGAGAGCCTGCGCATCATTGGCGTCCTGCTCAAACCGTATCTGACTTCCACGCCGCAGAAGATTTTCGATCAGCTCGGCGTGAAAGGCGACGCGACGGATTATGAAGCGGTGGCATGGGGCGGAAGCGTGCCCGGCGCCAAGGTGGAAAAAGGCGAGGCGCTTTTCCCGCGCATCGACATACCGAAGGAGCTGGCCTATCTTGCCGAGCAGACCGAAAAGGCAAAGGCCGCTGCGGCGACCGCCGAAGCCGGGGAAACGGAAACGCCGGACGAAGACGCGCCGCTGCCGGAGATCGAATACGACGACTTTGAAAAGATCGACCTGCGGCTGGCGAAAGTTACCGCCTGCGAAGAGATCAAAAAGAGCAAGAAGCTCCTCAAACTTACGCTCGATGTCGGCGGGGAAACCCGGACGGTCGTATCCGGCATCAAGAAGTGGTATGCGCCGGAGGACCTTGTCGGCAAGACCGTCGTGCTGGTGGCCAATCTCAAGCCGGTCAAGCTCTGCGGCGTGGAAAGCCGCGGGATGATCCTCTGTGCGTCCGACGCGGACGACGTCGACCTCTCCGCGCTGACGACGCTGGAACCGATGGACAGTGGTTTAAAGGTCCGCTGACCCAATTTGCACGAATCGTCTGTCCCTTCCAAAGCCAAGGGACAGACGATACAACACAATCCGGTTCTTTCGCCGCTTTCTTCCTTAATGAAAGCAAAGCGCATGAAACGCATGACCGATTACGTTTTAAAAGACGGCAGGACCCTGACGCTCCGCGATCCGGCGGAGGACGACGCGGAACTGCTGCTGAACTACCCAAAGATCGTCGGTGCGGAAACCGATTTTCTGCTTTGCGACGGAAACGGCATCGACGGGCTCACGCTCGAAAAAGAGCGGGCGTGGATTCGCGGTACGCTGGAGAGCCCGAACACAAGGATGTTTCTCGGGTTTGTGGACGGCGAGTTGGCCACGCTGTTCGACGTGCGCGCCGCCGCGCGAAGCAGGATTTCGCACGTTGGCGGCATCGCCATCTCCGTCAAACGGGATTACTGGGGGCTCGGCATCGGGAGCATCGCCATGCAGGCCATGATCGATTTTGCGCGGAGCACGGGCTTTTTGCGCACGCTGACGCTTGAAGTGCGGGAAGGGAACGAGCGTGCTATTGCGCTGTATAAGCGCTTTGGGTTCGTCGAAGTCGGCCGGCACAAGGGACGTGTCAACGTTCGCGGAACGTACTACGATGAAATTCTGATGGACCTGGAGCTGTAAACAACCGCCGCATGAATGGCGGCAAATCAATGGAAAGAAAAGCATGAAAATATTCGATACGCACGCGCATCTGCTCGATGCGCAGTTTGATAACGACCGCAACGAACTCATCCCGTCGTTTCCGGACGAGGGCGTCGCCGGCTTTCTGGAAGCCTGCGTCGATGTGGCCGACATTCCCAAAATCTCCGCGCTTGTGATGCTGTACGACCATGTGTTCGGCAGCGCGGGCATCCATCCGCATTCGGCGGACACCGCAAGCGAAAGCAACCTGCTTTTTGTCGAGCGAGCGCTCGCTGGCGATAAGATTGTCGCCGTCGGTGAGATCGGGTTGGATTATCATTATGATTTTTCGCCGAGGGACAAACAGAAGGATGCGTTTGCAAAGCAGCTCGACATCGCAATCTCCGCGCACAAGCCCGTGATTATTCACGACCGCGAGGCGCACGGCGATACGATGGCGCTGCTGAGCGAGCGCAAGGGCAGGCTCGGCGGCGTGATGCACTGTTACTCCGGCAGCTATGAGGACGCGGTCCGCTATATCGACATGGGGTTCTACATCGCGTTCGGTGGTGCGCTGACGTTTAAAAACGCGTCGAAAAGGCGCGAAATCGCGGAGAAGCTTCCGCTGGAGCGCCTCGTCGTCGAGACGGACTGCCCGTATATGACGCCGGAACCGCACCGCGGAGAACGCAACGACCCCAGAATGATCCGTCTGACGCTGGAGACGCTGGCGAAAGTGCGCGGCATTTCGATGGAAGAAGCCGCCGCGGCAACGTTTGAAAATGCGATGAAGCTTTACAGCATCACGCTGTGACAACAGCTTGCAAACAAACAACCGCGACGCGTCTGCGTCGCGGTTGTTTTTAGATTTCGGTCGCAGGGTGAAACCGCCTTATGACCGTTTCCATTTCAAATAATTCGTCGCCATCGCTTTATGCGGATTGCCGGTACTGTTGCCGGAATTCCCGCTGGAACTGTTATCGGAATGATCCTTGGTCGCGTTGTCCGACCGGTTTTCGTTCGAGGGATTGTCCGGATTGACGGACGGCGCGTTGCTCGACGGCAGCCCGGGGTTGTCGGGGCAGTCTTCGCCGTCCTGTCCGCAGGAATCCTCGGCGTTGTTTCCGTTGTTGCCGGAGTTTCCGCGATTCTGCGTCGCATGGACGATATCGCGCACGGATTCGTCGATCCATTCGCTTTCGTCGAACGAGTCCGGGTCTTCGGAAGCGGCCTTCAGCCGCTCGATGAGCGCGAGCTTTCCGGCGCTGGTGCCCATGCTGTGCGCCTGCTCCACCTCGCCCTTGCTGACCGCAACGGATTCGGCGGAGAGGTTTGCGTGCGCATTGACCCGGCTTTTCAGGGCGGCGGCGAGCTTTTCCGCGTGCGTTTCGCTGACGGAGCTGGCCGAAAGCATGACGTAATTATCGTCCGCTTCGTTCAGATACCCGCTTGCCTGAAGTTGCGCGATCGTACTGTCGATCGCGTCGCCGATGCTTGCGTTCAGAAGCTCCTTTTGAGAGATCCGGCTCAATATCGTTTCGCCGTCGCCGTTGACGGCGCTGACGCTGAGAACGCGGTCCAGAATGTTGGTCGTGTATTCGATGGACGGGTTGACGTCGAGGCTCACAAGGCCGTACGGCGTGGTGTAACCTTTGTATCCGCATAAAACGAACAGAAGCAGCACGGCGGCCAGCGACGCGTAAGCCGTCATCTTACCGCGCAGGCCGGAATGCTTTTCACGGACAGTGACCGTCTGGCCGACTTCGTACCGGCCGCTGCGAAGCCTTACGAACCGGCCGTTCTCCAAAAGCGCAACGGCGTATGTTCGATGCGTTTCAACGATTGCCGCCTTCATAGAGCCGCCTCCTTTCCGATAAACGTAAAATATCCTGTTAACACCGGGTAATCGCCCGCCAGGACGACGGTTGCCGTTATGATGTACTTTCTGTACCGATCCAGCAGTTTTTTCGACAGGCCTGTTTGCTGAACCAGCGCCTGCATCGGCAGCTGATGCGTCCTGAAAAGCTGGTCGAGCCGTTCCGGGTCGCGCAGAAGGAACCGAACTGCGAGCGCGCAGGCGTTTCGCGTTTTATCCTGCCGCGGGGACGACTGAACCAGATCGGAAAAACCGAAGCCGAACCCGCGGCAGGCGTCCGCGACCGCTGCGATTTCGTCCTTCAGCGAAGCGTCCGCCGCACGGATGCTGCTGCGCACGACTGCGTATTGAACGTCCGGCGATTCCGGCTCGTCGCCGGTCCCGTCAAACGCATGCGGCGGTACGGAAATCTCCTGCGAACGGCGCGCCTGCTTTCGGAACTCATCGATCAGGCTGCGGCGGATCACCGTTTCGGCATAGGCTAAGAACGGCCCCTTGTCCGTGTGGTAGGTGTCGATCGCCTTCGAGAAGGCACACAAAGCTACCGACCATTCGTCGTCGCTTTTCGTTACGAAACGATGCGTAACGCGGGAAGCGATTTTAAGAATGACGCGTTCCTGGGATTGGACGATCTGTTCTCTTGCGCGCTCATCCGTTGCTGCGCGGACGGCGAGCCTGTCGATCTCCGAGTGCATAATCTCCTTACGGACGCTCGTTGGAATATTGGCCGGATGCTCCGGCGTGCATACTCCGGCGCGGACGGCGCGTTCCGTCCGCGCCGGAGCTGGTATATGGGTCAGTTCTCTTCCGAATCCGACTCCGCGTCAGGATCGTGCAGTTGCAGCATATCCTGCTCCTGCAGCGGAAGGATACCGGCGGCGTCCAGCGCCTGATACAGTTCCGTTTTGGCGTCCTTGACGGCGTCGGCAAGCGCTTCGAGGTCGGCGTCTTCGCCGGCGGCCGCTTCAGCGGCCAGCGCGTCCTGATAAGCGGTCATAAGCGCTTCGAGGACCGCCTTGTTCTCGTCGGAATCGTCAAGCGCGGCGATCTTTTCGGCAATGGCTTCGAGGTTGTCTTCCAAATTATTATACTGGTAGTTGAACGTATATTTCCACTCCTGCCAGCCGAGGATACTGCCGAGCGTATAGCCGGATTCGTCCAAAGCGTCTTTCAGCGCTTTGCGGGCGTCCGACGCGGCCTGCGCCAGCTCGCTCATGCTTTGCGAACCGAGATCGCCGGTCTTGGAATCCAGCGCGGCGGTATATTCGTCAAGAAGCGCCTGAAGCTCCGCTTTTTCGGTTTCGTCGGTTACGCTGTCGATTGCGAGCTGGATTTTTTCAACGGAAATCCCGTAATAGTCCTTTTCCCCGGCGGAACCGTTTTTGCTGCCGTTGCTCTTATCGGCCTTGTCGTCGGCTTTTGCGTCCTTGTTTGCGTGCGCGTTGCCGCTGTTGCCGGGCGACTCGGTGTCCGAAGACGATTTCGGGGCGGCCAGCGCGCTTGCGCTGAAAGCGAGCGTCATGGCAACCACGAGCACAATTGTCAGAATGCGTGCAAAGTTCTTTTTGATCGTTCCGGAATGCTGTTTCATTCGTTCGGTCTCCTTTCCCGGCGGTTGATTCTTGGCGAAAGAACGCCGGTCACTAATGAATACGCAAAAGGGGCTGAAAAAAGTGGGGTCGAACGAAAAAATCCTGTTTTCTTTTTCAGCATAACATCATTTCCCGGTTGACGGGAAAAAGAAGCGGTTTCGGCCCGGAACATCGACGATTGAAATTAACATATTGACAAATATCGATATGAAGCGTATGCTTAAACACATCAAAATTCTTCGATATGAGGAGGAGCCATGGCAAACTCGTATGTAAACGAGGCGAAGGTTATGAAAGCGTTTTGCGATGAAAACCGCCTTCGCGTACTGGAGATGCTCACGACAGGGGAAAAATGCGCCTGCATGCTGCTGGCGAACCTGAATATCGGGCAACCGGCGCTGTCCTACCACATGAAGATACTGGTGGAATCCGGGATCGTGGTGAGCCGGCAGGATGGAAAGTGGACGCACTACCGCCTGAGCGAGGAAGGCGGCGCCTACGCGAAGGAACTTGTGCGTACGTTTGTTACGCCGAAAGAAATACAGCAGGAAAACGTCTGCTGCGGCAAATAAGCCGCGCGGGCATGAGGAAAAAAGTTTAACATGCAGATTATAAAATCCATTTGGGATTTTTTCCAGTATCAGGTTCTGGCCATGAAATGGCTGGACGCGCTGATCGAAAGCGGCTTAAGCGCAGCCGGCCTCGACACGGCGAACCGATGGGTCGGCAGCCTTCAGTTTTTTTTGTACGACGTAATCAAGATCACGATTTTACTGTGTACGCTGATCTTCGTTATCAGTTATATCCAGAGCTATTTTCCGCCGGAGCGCAGCAAACGGATCCTCGGCAGGTTTCGCGGCGTCTGGGCGAACTGCATCGCCGCGCTGCTCGGCACGGTTACGCCGTTTTGCTCCTGCTCGTCCATTCCGCTGTTCATCGGGTTTACGTCCGC
>CAYUUB010000058.1:0-9625 GCA_964447725.1 uncultured Oscillospiraceae bacterium | reverse complement strand
GCCGAACAGCGGCGTCGGGTCGGGCAGCTCGGCGACGGTCTTTTTCGCCGCGCCCTTCTTTGCGGGCTCGACCACGAGCGGGACGTCGTCGCCCGGTTCGAAGTCGACGTCGGCCCAGATGTCCGTCGTAACGGGCTCCGGCCCTTTCGGCTTCACCGGTTTGCCGGACTTTGTATGGAATTCGCCGGAAAAGGACTGGAGTTCGGTATCTTTGGCCTTCGGGTTTTCGCGCTTTCTCTTCTTTTTGGGTTCCGGTTCCGCCAGCGTGACCGCGGGCAGGGCGGTTTTCTTTTTCGACGCGCGCGGCTTCGCTTCGTCCGGCTCGTCTTCGCCCTCGCCGTCGAGCTGGAGCGTGAACATCTGCTGCTTGGCGTTCTGCCGCTTCTCCTGCGAAGCTTCCACGGCGTTGATGACGGTGTCCGACATTTTTTCGGTAAAATCGCGGATGGAGAAGCCAGTGACGGCGATCAGGAAGACGATCAGTACCGTGATGGCGAGGAAGTAGGCGAGCGCCTTGCCGCCGAGCAGCAGGATCGGGTAGCAGAGCACCGCGCCGATCAGGCCGCCGCCAAGATGCGCGTTTTGCCCGAGCAGCAGCGCTTCGTTGATGAAATCCATATAGAGCACGCCGTCGTAGGCGGACGTGCGGATGGTTTGCAGCAGCGTGACCATCGCGAAGACGCCGAGCAGCATCCACCAGCCGGTGTTTTTGAAATGCATGCTGGCGCTGCCGCGGATATGGACGACGCCGGTGCCGATCAGGATCACGGGCAGCGCATAGGTGATCACGCCGATCAGACCGAACAGCGCTTTGCCGAGCACCTCGCCGAGGTAGCCGGTGGCGGAGAAGATCAGATACGCCGCGGCAAGGATGCCCGCGGCGATCAGCGCCACGCCCGTCGCTTCGGAGGCGCGTTTTTCCTTCGCGTTGGTTTTTGCGCGTGTTGCGCCGGTTTTTCTGCCGCTTGTTTTCGAAGCCAAAGAGTGAATCAGCCCTTTCGTAAAATAGCGTTGTTTTGCGGGGAAGCCGGCTGTTCGCGCGCTGCGGCCAGCAAAGCGCATAATCCGCCTATTTCCCCAAATATATCAATTCATTATACAACATGTTGCGGTCGTTCGCAACGAAAGGCACGATGCGGACGGCTTTGAACGCGCCGCTTGTCAGGCCTGTTTGATTGCGATATACTTTCTCTAACGACCCGAGACACAGGAGAACGAAATGGAAATTGTTGTACTGGACGCGTATTCGTTCAACCCCGGCGACATCGACTGGGAACCGATTGCGCGATACGGGCGCCTGACGGTTTACGATCAGACCGAACGGGCGCAGGCGGCCGAACGGCTGAAGGACGCGGACGTGGCGTTCACAAACCGGGTGCGCCTCGGAGAAGCGGAGTTCTCCGCCGCGCCGAAGCTTCGCTTTCTGGGGCTTCTGGCAACGGGCTACGACAAGATCGACATGGCGGCGGCGCGCAGGCACAACGTCGTCGTGAGCAACGTTCCCGGGTATGCGACCGAGGCGGTCGCCCAGCACGCCGTCGCGCTGATGCTGACGCTTTGCAACAGCGCGCGGTTGTTCGACGAACAGGTCCGGAAGGGCCGCTGGACGCAAAAGCCCGGCGGCTGCGAATGGGATTACCCGATCGTCGGGGTGGGCGGCAAGGTGTTCGGCGTGCTCGGTACGGGCGCAATCGGCTGCGCAACGGCGAAGATGGCGCAGGGGCTCGGCATGCGCGTGATCGGCAGCAGCCGCACCGTGCGGAAGGAATTCGTCGGCAAATACGTCCCGCAGGACGAGTTGCTCCGCCGCAGCGACGTGCTTTCGCTCCACTGCGCGGCGAACGCGCAGACGGCGGGCCTGATCGACCGCATCGCAATCGAAAAGATGAAAAAAAGCGCGATCCTCATCAACACCGCGCGCGGCGCGCTGGTCGACACGCGCGCCCTCGTGGACGCGCTCAACAGCGGCCGGCTCTTCGCGGCAGGGCTGGACGTTGCGGAGGAGGAACCGATCGGAAGCGGCGATCCGCTTTTGTCCGCGAAAAACTGCATCGTGACCCCGCACATCGGCTGGGCGTCGCTTTCCGTACGCGAAGAGCTCATGCGGCTTTCCGCGGAGAACCTGAAAGCGTTCCTCGACGGGGCGCCGGTCCACCGCGTGGATTTGGAGGGAGCATAATTTTATGAAACGCAGCATTTTCTACTGGAAGGCGGCCGTCTGTCTCGGCGCGGCGCTCGTGTTTGCGCTCGGCGGGCTGGGCTGCAAGGCCGAGGACGAGATCACGCCCGGGCCGACCGCGCAGCCGGACGAGCCGGACGTGATCGTCAACAACGAAGTCAAGGCCGACGAGCACACCGTCACCGTCGTCGGCGACGGGGAAGTCATCGCCGCGCCGGACTTTTCGACGATCACCATCGTCGTGCAGGGTTCGAGCGAAACTTCCGAGGAGGCCGTCCAGAAGTGCGAAGCGCTGACCGAACAGGTCAGCGAGATCGCAAACGCGCAGGGCGTGTTGCCGAAAAACCTGACTACTGCGGGCGTGACATTGAGCACGCACCAGCGCGAAAGCGACGGCGCGATTACGGGATACGTCGCGACCGACACGATCACGATCATTATCACGAGCGACGTGAGCAAGGTCAACGCCGTGCTCTCGCCGATCATCGACGCGCGCATCACGGAGTCCTATGAGGTCACCTATAGCCTGACCGATGCGAGCGCAGCATATAACGAAGCGCTTGCCGCGGCCATGGACGACGCGTATCAGAAAGCGAGCGCGATAGCGGCCGCGGGCGGCGTTTCGATCAAAACCATCGTTTCCGCGGTGGAAGCGCCCGGCGAGGACCAGTTGGTCGGCGTGGCGTTCGAAAGCAGCGCCATCGCCGTCAACGCGCAGGTGACGGTGATATACCTGATTTCGGATTCGCTGAATCCGTGATTCCTACTTTTTCCGGAAGAATTCGTTTTTCTTGACTTAGGTTTACAATGCAAGTGCAACAGAAAGCGGCAGGCGCAAGCCTGCCACTTTATGGTATCTCCCATTCAGAAACACACCCTAGTATGGTTCCATCACGCGCACGAGCTCGCGTGGCTGCGCCTTGGACGCGTAGTGCGCCTGAAAGTCCTCCAGCGTATAGACCTCGATTTCGGTTTCGCTTACGCCGATGACCGCGTTCGTCGCAAAGCTGAACGCGCGGTTGCCGCCGACGATCAGGTGGTCGCAGAGCTGGACGCCGACGCTCTCCAGCGCGGCGCGGACTGCGTCCGTCGCCGCCGCGTCCTCCTCGGAAGGCGAGGGGTCGCCGGACGGATGGTTGTGGAGGAGCAAAATGCCGTGCGCGCGCCGCAACAGCGCGGCCTCGGCGATGTTGCGCGGATAGATCTGCGCCTCGCTCAGCGAACCGCTCTGCATGGACTCGCAGGAGATCACGACCTTTTTTGCGTTGAGGCAGACCGCGACGACGGTTTCGTAACCGCTCAGCGAAAGCAGCGCGACGGCGTAGCGCGCCGCGGCGGCGGGCGTGTTCAGCTTTGTGTTGCCGCGCGTATCCTCCGTGCGGCGCAGCAGCAGGCGGCGGAACAGGTCGCCCTGCATGCGCAGGAAGACCGCCGTGCTTTCGCCGATGCCGTCGACCATCGTCAACTGCGCGATCTCCGCCGTAACGACGTTTTCCAGCGTGCCGAAGCGGTCCAGCAGCGCGTGCGAGAGGGCGTTGGTGTCCCTGCGCGGGATGGCGTAAGTCAAAAGCAGCTCCAGGAACTGATGGTCCAGGAACGACTCCGCGCCGCTGCGCGCATATTGTTCGCGAATCCTCTCGCGATGCCCGGAATGAATCGAATCCGACATAGACGTTCTCCTACGTTGCTTTACCAGTATAGAGGATACGGAAAATCATGTCAAAAGATACCGCAAGGTGAATTGTTTGAAACTCTCCGCGGTATTTTTGACGGAACTCTTGTAAAAAGCCCGGGATGCGGGTAGAATAGCACTATATTTCATCATGGAGACGTATGCGGTATACTGACCCGCAATGTCTTTGGACGGAACGAAACGCGAAACGAAGCGGCAAGCGGACAGGGGCGGCGAAAATGGGGCAAAAACGTCTTGTGACAATGGAAGCGCTCGCTGCCTGCGGTCTGGACGGTACCAGCCGCGTGCTCGCCGCGTTTTCCGGGGGCGCGGATTCGACGGCGCTGCTGACGGCGCTGCACGAGCTGCAGAAAGAGGGCTCGATCGGAACGCTCCTTGCCGCGCACCTCAACCACGGCATCCGCGGCGAAACGGCGGAGCGAGACATGCGCTTTTGCCGGACGCTGTGCGAAACGCTCGGCGTCGAGTTCGTTGCCGAACGCGCGGACGTCCCCGCCTTTGCAAAACGGACGGGAATGACGCTGGAACAGGCGGCGCGCGAGTGCCGGTATGCGTTTCTGGAGCGCGTGCGGCAGTCGTATGGAGCGGACTGCGTCGCGACCGCGCATCACGCGGGCGATCAGGCGGAAACGGTGCTGATGCACCTCGTGCGCGGCAGCGGGACGCAGGGCCTTTCCGGCATGCGGATGCGGACGGGCACGATCGTCCGGCCGCTGCTCGGCGTGAGCCGCGAAGAGATCCTCGCGTATCTGGACGAATGCGGACAGGATTACTGCGAGGACGAGACGAATTTTGTCAACGACGCGTTCCGTAACCGCGTTCGGAACGAGTTGATTCCTTATTTAAAGGGATACAACCCGAACGTCGTGGAGGCGCTGAATAAAACGGCGGCTTTCTGCGGCGAGGACGAAGACCTTTTGTCGGACCTCGCGGCCGAGGCGGAAGCGCGCATGCTGCGCGGCGCGGGGCTGGACCGGCGCAGGCTCGGCGAACAGCCGCCGCCGCTGAAAGCGCGTATCGTGAAAAAGCGCCTGACGGCGCTCTGCGGCGACGTTTCGGAAGCGGACGTAAGGCGCATCTTGGCGCTCTGCGGCGCAAAGACGGGCACGCGCATCGAGCTCAAATACGGCCTGAACGCATGGACGGACGCATGGACGCTGTATATCGGCGCGTATCCGGCCGAAAAAGCGTTCGAAGTGCCGTTCCGGAGGACCGGAAAGACGGTCACGCCCGCGGGGACGCTGGTTTCCGAGCGGGCCGAGCGGTACCGCGCGCCGGTCAACGGATTCGAAGCGTACCTGGACGAAAACGCCCTGCCGGAGAACCTCGTCGTGCGCACGCGGCGCGGCGGGGACCGGTTTTTCCCGATCGGCGCGCCGGGCGCAAAGAAGCTCAAGGACGTCCTGATCGACAAAAAGGTCCCGCGGCACAGGCGGGGGATGCCGCTGCTGTGCGCGGGGAGCGAAGTGTATTACGCGGTCGGCCTGACCGTTTCGGAACGGGCGAAGGTCCGGCCGGATACCAAAACGATACTGCACATTACTTTTACAGGGGGTACGGACGGTTGAGAGGGACATCCATGCGGAACGACATTGCGAAGGTGCTGCTTACCGACGAAGAGATTCAGCAGCGGGTGAAGGAGCTCGGCGAACAGCTTTCGGCGGACTATGCCGAAAGCGAGGAGGCCGTCGTGCTTCTGTGCATCCTCAAGGGCGCGGTCGTGTTCTTTGCGGACCTTGCGCGCGCCATGAGCATCCCGGTCCAGATGGAGTTTATGGGCATCAGCAGTTACGGCAACGAGCAGAAGACGTCCGGCATCGTGCGCATCACGAAGGACATCGACACGTCCATCACCGGCAAGCACGTCATCATCGCCGAGGACATCATGGACAGCGGGCTGACGCTTTCGCACCTGACGCGACTGCTGATGAGCCGCAACCCCGCGTCCCTGAAGGTCTGCTGCCTGCTCGACAAGCCCGAGCGCAGGGAGTGCGAAATCACGCCGGACTACTGCGGCTTCATCATACCGAACGAATTCGTCGTCGGCTACGGGCTGGACTTTATGGGATTTTACCGGAACCTGCCGTTCGTCGGCGTTTTGAAATCCTCGGTCTATTCCGAATAAGGGCCCGGCGGGGAGATTTGAATATTACGCCGGATTTTCCCGGCGGAGCGAAGCAATGCGCGGCGGAAAGGAACAACGCGACCGCCGCAGATGGAGGACAATTGTTTGAATAAGAAGGTCATGACAGCCGTCATTTGGGTGATGCTCTTTGCGGCGATCATTTTTATGGTTTCGGGACTGAACCCGAGCGACAGCCAGCCGGACGAGCTGGACTACAACACGGACTTTTTGCAGCTCGTTCGCAATACGGAAAGCGGCGGCACGTCGTCCGGCGAAACCATCAAGGCGATCCAGGTGGATCAGCGCGAGGTCTACGGACTCTACGGCGACAGCAGTTACGACTTTGAAGACCTGCCGAAGAAGGCGGACTTCTACGTCGTCATCCCGTCGGAGTCCACGTTCCGCGCGGACATGGCGGCGATCGTTTACGCCGCGCATCCGGACGAATTCACGAGCGTGGACGAGGTGTCCAGCGCGGACTATTCGTTCGCGTACGAATCGACGATCGTCGAGGAGACGATCTGGTCGATTATTTTGCCGTACATCCTCATCTTCGGCGCGTTCGGCGTGTTCTACTATTTCCTGATCCGCGCGCAGAGCGGCGGCAAGCAGATGACGAACTTCGGAAAATCCCGCGCGCGGCTGCAGACCGGGGATAAGCTGAAGGTCACGTTCGCCGACGTTGCGGGCGCGGACGAGGAGAAGGAGGAGCTCCGGGAAGTCGTCGACTTCATGCGAAACCCGTCCCGCTTCAACGCGATCGGCGCGCGCATCCCCAAGGGCGTTTTGCTCGTGGGCCCTCCGGGCACCGGTAAAACCCTGCTGGCGAAAGCCGTCGCGGGCGAGGCCAAGGTGCCGTTCTTCTCGATTTCGGGTTCCGACTTCGTCGAGATGTTCGTCGGCGTCGGCGCTTCGCGCGTGCGCGACCTGTTCCAGACCGCCAAGCGCGCGACCCCCGCGGTCGTGTTCATCGACGAGATCGACGCGGTCGGCCGCCATCGCGGCGCCGGCATGGGCGGCGGGCACGACGAGCGCGAGCAGACGCTCAACCAGCTGCTCGTCGAAATGGACGGCTTTGCGCCGAACGAGGGCATCATCGTCATCGCGGCGACCAACCGGCCGGACATCCTGGACCCCGCGCTGCTGCGTCCCGGCCGTTTCGACCGGCGGATCACGGTCGGCTATCCGGACGTGAAGGGCCGCGAGGAAATCCTCAAGGTGCACGCGCGCAACAAGCCGCTTTCCAAGCAGGTGGAGCTCTCCGTGCTGGCCAAGCGCACGCCGGGCTTTACGGGCGCGGACCTCGAAAACGTGCTCAACGAGGCGGCGATTTTGACCGCGCGTTCCAATAAGAAGACCATCGGCATGGACGAACTGGAGGAAGCCATCACGCGCGTGCAGATGGGTCCCGAAAAGCGCAGCCGCGTCATCACCGAGAGCGACAAACTCATCACGGCCTACCACGAGGCGGGCCACGCGATCGTAGCGCTCGCGCTGGAAGGCTGCGACCCGGTGCACGAGGTCTCGATCGTGCCGCGCGGCATGGCGGCGGGCTACACGATGTCCCTGCCGAAGGAAGACATGATGCACGTGACCAAGAACAAGCTGCTCGACCGCATCGCGATGGCGCTCGGCGGGCGCGTTGCCGAGCAGATCAAGTTCGACGACGTTTCGACCGGCGCGTACAACGACCTCCAGCGCTCCAGCGAGATCGCGCACAAGATGGTCACCGAGTACGGCATGAGCGATTCCGTCGGCCCGATGTTCCTCGGCGGGCAGGAGGAAGTCTTTATCGCCAAGGACTGGGGCCACCAGCGCAACTATTCCGAGTCGCTCGCCGCGACGGTGGACGACGAGGTGCGCAAGATCCTCGACGAACAGTACGACCGCGCGAAGGCGGCCATCAGCGCGGACATGGACGCGCTCGACCGCGTGGCGCAGATGCTCATCGAGTACGAACGCGTCTCCGGCGAGGAGTTCGCGGCGGTCTATAAAGGCGAGGACCCGAAGGAAGCGCTCGACAAGTTCAGGAAAAAAGCGCCCGAAAAGAAGCCGCCGGAAGCGGAGGAGACCGACACCGGCCTGCCGGAAGACGACCTGCCGGGCAGTGAGCAGGCGGACGATCCGCTTGGCACAACCGAGGTGTAACCCTGCTTTTCTTGAAAGGAAAGCAGGCAAAAGAACTTGCAATAACGTTCAGACAGGTCTTCCATAGTGTTTGTGAAGGCAGGATTCTCAAGGGATTTATCCCTTGAGCGATGGTTTGGAAGCGGAGCTTCCAAAATATGAAACATAATTGACACGGGGCGGCGGGGCCGCCCCGTTTTCAGGCAAAAAGGAAACCAATGCAAGAAACGATAACAGCACAGCAAATTGAAACGAAAATACACCAGCCCTTCGACCTGCATATGCACAGCGTCTGTTCGGACGGCGCGGACACGCCCGCCGGTGTGATCGAAGCCGCGGCGGCGCGTGGCATGACGCTCGCGGCGCTGACCGACCACGACGGCGTGGCGGGCGTGAAGGAAGCGGTCGCGGCCGGCGCGCGGCTCGGCGTACGCGTGCTCCCGTCGCTGGAGATGGACACGGAATGGCCGCACGAGCTGCATATCCTCGGGCTCGATCTGGACGTCGGCGACGCGGACCTGCAAAACGCGCTGGAGACGGCGCGCAAACGCCGCGTTGAACGAAACGCGGAGATCGTCCGGCGGCTGGAGGCGGCGGGCTGCAGCGTGGAACCCTATCTCTCCCGCAGCGTCGAAGTCGCGACGCGCCTGCATATCGCGCTTGCGCTGGTCAGGGGCGGTTACGCCGATTCGCTGCACGGCGCGTTCAGCGAATACCTGCGGCGCGGCAAGCCGGGCTATTACACCGTGGAGCGGTTTTCGCCGGAAGAGGTGATTTCGCTCGTCCGCGGCGCGGGCGGCGTTGCGGTATGGGCGCACCCGACGCACGGGAACCCGAATTTGCATTCTCTGGCGGAAAAATTGCAGTCTATGGGCGTAACGGGGCTGGAAGCGTACCACCCGTCCATCAGCGCGGGCGACTCCGATACGCTGGTGAGCATCGCGCGGCAAAACAGGCTGATCGTCACCTGCGGCAGCGACTATCACGGCGCAAACCGCCCGGACGTCGCGATCGGGCAGACCTGGCGCGACGTGCCCGTGCTGAACGAATGCCGCGCGTTTTTCGAGTCGCGGCCCGTTCGCGGCTGACCGCCGCAAAAGAAAAATTTGCAGGATATCCTGCAAGACATGACTATAGTGCTATGCCGTTTTTATATAGGACAATTGGCGAAAGGGCGGTTTTTCCGCTCTTTTTCGTGATATAATATATTCCTGACAAAGGTTGGCCGAAGCGCCCGTGCGGTGGGGGCTCCACCCGCTTCGAATTATGCAAGGAAACTTGCGAAAACGCAGATATTGTGTTGAGAAGCGCGGCTCCGTCTGCTATAATGTGGTTGCGAGAGCTTCAGCCGACAATACGGAGCGAAAAGGGGAGAGAAGATGTACACCGGTTCGGGGATTATCAAGATATTCGCCGGGAAGACGGGGGTACCGTTCGCCAGGCGAATGTGCGCCTATCTGGGAACGCAGCTTGGCGATGCGACCACCATTCGATTCAGCGA
>CAYUUB010000057.1:0-9751 GCA_964447725.1 uncultured Oscillospiraceae bacterium | reverse complement strand
CTAAACCGAGGTAAACCGCAATACCGCATGCGATTTGTGCGATCAGCGAAAGCAGGTCCGACATGGGCACGAGCGACACGGCCAACACGGCGGCGGCCATCACGCCGGAGAGCAGCAGCGGCGGCGTCAGGTCCCATATCTGGTCGCGGTAGCGGTACTGAAACAGCCGTTTCATCACGACCATGGTCACAAACAGCGAGAACACCGCCGTGACCATCACTGCCGTCGCGATAGCCAGCGGCGTTTCAAACCAGAACACCGAAGCGCACAGAGCGAGGATGCCGAACACCTTCTTGACGATCTCGGTCTTGAGGTAGAGGTCGCTGCGGCCGAGCGCGTTGATCGCCTGCAGATCGGTCGCCTCGATCGGGTACAGCGCATAGATAATGCACATGATCTGCAGATACGGCGCGGCGGGCACCCACTTTTCGGTCAGCAGCACCCTGAGCAGAAGCGTCGCGACCGCCGCCATCCCGGCCATCATGGGAAACACCATCAGCGCGGTGGAACGGTTCGTTTTGCGCACCATTTCACGCACGCGCGCCATATTGTCCTGATTGGCGGCATATGCGGGGAACAGCACCGAGAGCGCGACGTTCGTAAGGTTCGTGCCGATCATCTCCGGGTAGCGGCGGCCGGTCGTGTAAAACGCCAGCGAATCGTCGATATAGCGTTTGCCGACCACAAGGGATGACAGCTCGGAATACCCCGTGTCCATCAGGCTCGACACCAGAAGTTTCCAGCCGAAGCCGAACAGGACCTTGATCCGTTCCCAGGAAAAGACGAACGCGGGTTTCCAGCGGTCCAGCAGCCAAAGCAGGATCACCGTTGCAAACGAGCCGAGCAACTGCTGTACGACCAGCGCCCAGACGCCGGCGCCCGCATACGCGAGGTAGATGCCGAGCGCGCCGGATACCAGCGTTGCGCCCAGCGTCGCCATACAGAGTTTCCGAAATTCCAGCTTGCGCGTAATGATCGCGCTCTGCACGGAGTTGACCGCGCCGAAGATCAGGACCAGCGAAAGCACGCGCAGCGCGTCGGAAAAATCCGGCTGCTCGAAAAACGTGGAAATCCAGGGCGCGGTAAAAAACAAAACGAGATACAGCACGCCCGCAATCGCAAGCCCCGCCCAGAGCACGGAAGAAAAGTCGACATTGTCCGCGTCCTTCCGCTGAATCAGCGCCGTTGAAAAGCCGCGCTTGACGAATACGTCCGCAATGTTGATAAAGATCAGCAATAATGCCAGCGTTTTGTAGTTCGCCGGGTCGAGAATGCGCGCAATCACGATGGAAATCACGAACCGGACAAGCTGGTTGCCGCCGTTTTCCATCGTTTTCCAGATCACGCCGGATATGGTTTTATTTCGAAACGAATGATCCATGCGGTTATTGTTTCCTTAATCTCCGCGCGCTTTGCTCCACGCGGGCGGTAAGCTTCGGAGCAACGTGCTCCAGATTGAGCCGTAACCTGCGCTTTGCCGAAAGCGCTCTGTACTGCGCGCGGTAATCCGGCTGTTTCAGCAGGTCGACGCGGCTTTGCAGGCAGAGTATTTCGAACGTATGGTGATGGACGATCGCGTCCCGCACCGCGTCGTGCCAGCGGCTGCCGGTTTCCTCGTCGAACGCTTCCAGCGCGCGCACCATGCTTTCGTGATGCAGCATCCGCGCGCTCCTGTCGCCCGACAAGAACGTCTCCGTCCACGATCCGGGAACCGCCGTGCGGTAAGCGCACATGCGTTCGCAAAAATAGTGCGTCCTCCCGTTCGCGCCGAACCAGAGCTGCAGCACCGCGTCGTCCACGTCCGTCATATCGCAAAACGGCGCGCGGTTTTTCGCCAGCCGCGCCGGCGCGACAATCGACGCGGTCGGCACGAACCCGCCGCCGTGACGAATCAGCTCGTCCATCGGCACGTCCGTATCCGCTTCATACGGCGTAACCGACCCAACGGGGTTCCCCTGCGCGTCCACGACGTCCGCCGCGCAGACGCAGAGCGTGCAGTCGGGGTTGGCTTCCAAATACGCGACCTGCCTTTGCAGCTTGTCCGGGCTCGTCCAGTAGTCGTCCCCTTCGCAGATGGCGACGTATTTGCCGCGAACGAGCGGGAACACATAGTGCTCCAGTATCTTCGGATCGCGCGAATACATGTTTTCGCTGCGGTATACGCAGCGAAACAGCCCGGGATATTTGGTTTCATATTCGCGCACGATCTCCGCCGTGCCGTCGGCCGACGCGTCGTCGTGAACGACGATCTCGACTGGAAACTCCGTTTTCTGGCGCAAAAATCCGTCCAGCGCGTCCCGGATGTACGGCGCCTGGTTATAGGTGTCGCATACGATTGAAACCAGCGGATCGTTACTCTCCATGGGACGCCCTCATTTTGACCTCGCCGAGGCGTTCGATCGTCTCCAGCCTGCGGCGGTTCTTTTTCAGGATCGCCTTCAGCTGCATGCGGCGCATGCGCGTGAGCGTCTTGCTCCCGATAAAGCGCCGGTCCTCGGCGTCGATGTGCTCGCTCCAGGGGTATTCGATCACTTCGCGCTTCTGCTCCTCGGTTTCCGCAGCGCGGTAATGCTGCCAGAAGAGCGTGATCAGCCCGTTGAGCTTGCGCGCGTGGAACCGTTCCAGGTTTTCGTCTGTATCGAGCCCCCAGATCGTCATGTATTTTCTCAGCTGGTCCATGACCGCGTCGTTGAACTGCTTGTCGATCTTCCCCGGCAAAACGCGCGTCGAGATGCTCTCGTTGATGCGCCGGTAGTTATACAGCGGCGTCGCGCAGTACGCGATCCGTTCCGCGTGCGTAACGGGATAAAGGGATTGCAGCAGGTCCTCCGTGTGCGGATTGTCCGCAAACTCCTCATACGGCGTATCGTCCTGTTTGACCAGCGCCGTTTTGATCGCCTTGGTGCAGAGGTTGTTGAGTCGCCAGGACACGATCATTTCTGAATAGACCGTCTCCTTGTCCCTGCCGGAAAAGACGGACCCGTCGGGAAACACGGCTTCGGCCACCGCGGTCGTAAACTCCGGTTCGTACCGGTTGTAGAAATTGAATATCACGATGTCCGCGTGTTCCCGCTCGATGACGCTGCGGATCGTGCCGAGCGCGTCCGGCTCCAGTGAATCGTCCGCGTCCAGAAAAATGCAGTAATCCCCTTCCGCCGCCCGGATCGCCGCGCGGCGCGCAAGGATCAGGCCCTTGTTCGGCTGGTGCAGCACCTTGACGCGGTCCGGATGCAGCGCGCGGTACCGGTCGCAGATCATGCCGCCGTCATCGACGGATCCGTCGTTGACCAGAACCAGCTCAAAATCCTGTTCGCTCTGGCGCAAAACGGAATCCAGGCAATCCCGCAAATATACCTCCGCATTGTAAACCGGAACGAGAATACTAAAAAACATCGTTATAGAGCCCTTCCGTCAGCAATTCGTGGATCGACTCGCACGTCAGGTAGTCAAGCATCCTGAGTTTGCTCTCTCTGGAAAACATATTCGTCGTTTTGCGCCCGTGCAGCACGTTCAGCGTACGCAGCGCGGCATTGTCGCCGATAAACGCCTTGAGCAGCACGTCCTTCTTTTCTTCAGCATAGGCCTTGTATCGCGCTCCCACAAATCCCTGCACACGGATTCGCTTTGAGCGCGTCTCGAAATCGTCCAGAATTTCCTTCGCTTTCGCTTCGCCCGCCAGCGCGGCCCCGCCTTTTACGCGGACGACCGGCACGAACGAAACCTTGTCCGCGCCATAACTGCCGATGCCGTATCGAACGAGCAGTCCCGAATCAAAACAGTCTTCCCCGTCTTCGACGTCGAAAATAAAGTTGCCCTGCCCGTAAACGATCGTCGCGTTTTCCCACTTTTCGTAGCAACCCACGCAATGACTGTGCTGGCAAAGGACAAGGGACGCACCGCACTCCGCCATCTTCCGGCAGACGCGCTGCAGCTTCGGCGAAGGATACGGATAATGCTCCCGGCCGCCGTGATACAAAACGATCAGCCGGTCGCAGTTGCTGCGGATGTCCCGTATGCGGTCGCCAAGCTCCAGCAGATTCAGCGGATTCGCGCCAGGCGTGCGGTCCGTCGCGACGGAAAACTCGTGTTCGCACATGGCGTATACGCCGATCTGCACGCCGTTTTTTACAAAATAATGCGGACGGTCGGCTTCGTCCAAATCGTCGCCCGCGCCAAAGTACGCGATGCCCGCGGTCTTCAGCGCAGCCATCGTGGAATGCAGGCCTTCCGCCCCATAGTCGAGGATATGGTTATTGCAAAGCGACACCGCATCCGGTTTCAGCGAGGCGACGCCGCGCGCGCAGATCGAAGTCGCGATCATATTCGGTCCGCACTTGTCCCGTTTTGTTTCGCAGTCCGCCAGAGGCGATTCAAGATTGAACAGCCTTACGTCCGCGCCCTGCCAGAGTTCCTCCAGCCCGTCGAACAGCAATTTGGGTTGCTTTTTTTGAAATTCTTCCCTGTTGGAATCGGTCGGCGCAACGTCCGCGCCGATTAAAATGTCCAAGCTCATGCCTGCTCCTCCAATAATAAAAACTCGCCCATGATCCGGTCTCCCTCGCCGACGTAATCGTCGGCGAAGCCGCTCTGGTCGAAGAATGTCAGCTCGCCGAAGCGCACGCCCCGCGGCGTATCATACAGGTCCACGCGTACGTGCTTGATTCCCGCGGAAAGCTTTTCGGAAAGCCTGATCATCTCTTCAAGCCGTTCCGGCCGCCGGGGCTTCGCGTCCTGCCGCATGTTCGCCGTCGCCGCGTTAACGGGCAGCGGCTCAAACGCGGGTGTGAAAAAGAAATAGTCCGCGTGTTTGGCGGAGCGGTTCGTGCAAACGCAGATTGCGCGCACAATGCCGTCGAAACAGAAAAATTTATAGTCGTCCGGCGGCGTGCCGTCGTCCGCTCCAATATATTCTTCCGCCAGTACGCGCCGTGGAACGTCCCTGTAGAGCCATTCCCTGTATTGCTTGTAGTAATCCTGTTTCAGCAGCTTTTTCAGCTTCTTTTTCGCCGATTTGACGTCGAAAGCCCGTTTGTCCGCGCAGAGGATCACGCCGCCCGAATTGTGCGTGCACTTGAGCACAAACCGTTCGGGCAATTGTTCAAAATCGATCTCGTCGGGGTTTTCCCACACGCCGAGCAGCGGGACAAGGCACTCCTGTCCGGCCGTCTCCGCCACAAAATCCCGCACGGCCGCCTTGTCCACCAGCCGGACATGCATGGGGTCCCTGTCATGCAGCTTGAGCCACTGTATCTTCTCATTCATCGTGACAGGCGGGTCCAAATGCAGTTTTTTGCCCAGGCGCGCGCGATAAAGCTTTTTCAGGTATTTTTCGTCGTCCATACGGGAAAACAGATTGCGTTTCGCCAGCACGGAAAAGACCTTGTGCGGATTTTTCAAAAATGCAGCGAAGCGTTCGCCGTCGTTCGGCTTGCCTTCGAGTATACGAACGGACGCGATCAGCAATATCAGAAATACCGCCGCCGTGCGGTCGTAATAGGATACCATGCCGAAATCCATCACGATCTGCGCGACGAGCAGCAGGATAAAAACACCGACCAGCGTACCGCTTTGCCTGCGCTCCGCCGTACGCGCGGCGGCTTTCGAACGTTTTAAAGAACGTCCGGCAAGGCCGATCGCCGCAAGCTGAGGCACATAGTACAGCGCAAACAGCGGCGCGCCGCCAGAGACGAGCAATTCCGTATAATTACAGTGCGAATAAGTCCCTTTCGAGCCGCCCAGAAGACGAAAACAGTCCAGTCCCCAGCCCGTAACGGGCCGTTGCCGGAACGCTTCCAGCGCGACGGCCGCAAGCGAGCTCCGCTCCGTCACCGATTCCGCATATCCCGAACCGTTGACGATATAGTGCAGCATGGAATGCAGGCGGTGCAGCACGTTGTTGCTCAGGATGTTGTCCCGCCAGATGACAAAATAAAGGGCGAACGCCCCGATTACCATGAGCCCAAGCAGTTTCAGCCCCCACCGTTTCGGGTAGAGGATGACGAGCAGCACGATCAGCAGCAGCGAAGCCAGCGCGGCGGCTTTCGCCGATTTGCTGAAAAACACGGCGGGAATCAGCAATAAATCCGCCAGCAGCCAAAACGCGCTCTTTTGCTTTGCCAGCACAAGGCTCAATCCGAACGCGACCGCCGCGAGCATTCCCATCCAGTTCGGATTGATCCCTGCGGCGAGCCCGAAGCGAATATCGTCCAGGCCGGCCGAGAGCTCGAACGCAAGCGAATAAACGGCAAGCGCCGTTACGGCAAGCACGAACACGGCCATATACCGGCGCATGTCCGCCTGCAGCAGCAGGTACTGGAATAAAAAGAAAAAGAAAACGGCGTTGACCACAAGGGTTTCGAGCATGTCGAGCGATTCCGCCCTGCCGACGGCCCATGCCAGCGTGACGACCGCGCACCAGACAATGACGAGCCCATACGCAGCCATCCACCAGGAAAAAAACGCCTTTTTCCGCACGATCATATATGCCAGAACAACGCCGATAAACGCCAGCATACCCAGTCTCGACGCCATGGAATGCTCAAACGCAACCTCGGTAAAAAGATATGCAAACAGCGCCGCATCCGCAAACAGCGCGAATGAAAACCGTTTCTTATTTGGCGACCCGTTCAAGATACCGCCTCCATTCCGCGGCGACAACCGCTTCATCCAGCCGCTGCTGAATTTTCGCCGCGTTCGTTCCAAGCCGCTGGGCCAGCTCCGGCTCGTCCGCAACGGCGCACATCGCCGCGACCATACGCTTTTCGCTGCCCGTGCGCACGAGCAGTCCGTTTTCGCCGTTGTCTATCAGCGAGCGGACCCCGCCGATCGGGCAGTTTGTCGCAATGCACGGGAGCCCGCAGGCCATGGCCTCGATCAATACGTTCGGAATTCCTTCATAGTCCGAACTGAGCACGAACATGGCGCAGTCGTTGATCTCCTTCAGCAGCGTTTTCGACTGCCCGGGCAGTTCGACCGAACGCGCCACGCCGAGCATGTTCGCAATACGTATCAGCTCTTTGCGCTCCGGCCCCTCGCCGTAGATCACGAGCGAATACGCATGGTGCGTCTTGTAAAACTGCGCGAACGCGCGAATCAGCATAGCAAAATTCTTTTGCGGATGCAACCGTCCCGCCGCCGCGATAACCGGCCGGCGCTCGCCTTCGTGCGGCGCGGGAATTCTGCCGGTATCGAGCGGATTGTCCAGAATCACGCTGCGCGAACGAATCCTTTTCGAAAAGAAGTCCGCCGCATCCTGCGTCTGGAAGATGAACCCCTTCGCAAACGGGTAGACAAAATATCGCAGGATGCGCTTGATCTTGTTTTCCGGGTGGCGGTGCGGGTCGTTGCGTTCGCTGACGACAACCGGCACGCCCGTGCCCAATAAAAACAGCACTGTCCAGACGTTCACCTTCTCCGGTAAAGCAAGAACGACGTCCGGCTGTTCTTTTTTGACCAGCCTGCGCAGTTTTCTGTATGCGTGCGGAATCCTGCTCGGACGAAGCGTCTCGTCGAAATCCAGATAAATCTGCCGTACGCTTTCCGGCAGGTCGTAAAAAGACCGCGTGCCGCACTCCGAGGCAAGGATGCACTCGATCCCGTCGCGCGCAAAGCAATTCAGCAGTTGCGCAATCACGCGCTCGCAGCCGCCGCCGCTCATTTTATGCGTTACGATCAGCAGTTTCTTCATGCCTTAACCCCGGTTGTCAGCGTTTCATACCATTTTGAAAGCATCCCCGCGTTTGCGCTCACGTCATAACCCTTTTCCCGAACGAGCCGGATCGCATCCTCCGACGCGGCTTCGCGGTCCTCGCAGGCCGCCACCGAAAGCGCCTCTGCAAAAATTCGCGCGTCCCCGATCCCGCAAAACGAAACAAGGTCCGTCAGCGCGGCTTCGCGCGTGACATTGGCCGACGCTACGCAGAGCAGCCCGGCGCACTGTGCTTCAATCAGTGTCAGCGGCAGTCCTTCATAAAGCGACGGCAACGCGAAAACGTCCGCGGCGGAAAGCACGCCCGCAACATCGTCAAGCACGCCCGCAAAAACTATTTCGGCCGTTACGTTCAGCGCGGCCGCCTGCCGCTCGCAGTCGTTTTTCAGTTTCCCGTCGCCAACCAGCACGAGCCGCGCGTCCGGCCGCGTTTTCAGCAGCTCGGCAAACGCTTCCACTAAAAAAAGCTGGTTCTTCTGCTCGTTGAACGAGCCTACGTGGCAAATCGTAAAAGCATCCTGCGGAATTCCAAACGCCGCGCGCGTTTCTGCGCGCTTTTGCATGTCAAAATGAAAATGTTCCGCCGGAACGGCGTTGTTGAGAACTAAAAAAGGAACGTCGCCGAAGAGCCATCTGCCCGCCTCCTCGCCGCATGCCGCCGCATGCGTATAGCTCTTTTGAAACGGTCTGCGCAGAAGCTTGTCCGCAAGCTTCATCTTGCAGGTCGTGTTATGCGAATGCGGAATGCGGATGGCCGCGCCGCCCCGCTTTGCCGCGAGCATTTCAACATACAGCGTCGCACTGTTTCCGTGGGCGTGGACGATCTGCTCCTCCCGTTCGTTCACGACGATCTCCAGGCGATGGATATAGTTGATCGGGTCGCTGTTTCTGTTTCCCAGCACAAACACCTGTCCGCCTATGCGTTCGATCATGCGGATCGACTCCGCGTCCGGCACGTTCTGGACGGCGAGATCGCAGCGCACGTGCGACGGATCGAAACGGGTGATATAATTCATCACGCATTTCGTTATACCGTTCTTTCCGAACGGCACAGTCAAAACCTCAAGCACTCTTACGGGCGTTTCCAGCATGCGCGCCTCACTTTCCAAGCGCGCGCAGCGATTCTTCCGCGCGGCCGGTTTTTCGGTACTCATAGATTTTCGCATCGACTAAAAAACGATACCAATAGTCCTCGAAATAGTGGTAAAGATAGCCTTCCCTCCCGTCGAGAAAGCCGAAACGAAAATAATAGTTATAAACGAACCAGAGCCATGCGCGAAAAAACATCGGCGCGCGGTAATAGATCGTAAACTTCTTTTTCCGGTGCTTCCTTAGCTGTTCGTCGGTCTTTGCGTCGAACGACGCGCCGTTTTCGTAAGCGATATAGTCCTGCAGTTCGCGGATGGCATACCAGTTGTAGCGGGCAATATAACTCGTCAGGTCCTTAAAATCATAATGCAGATACCGTTCCTTAATGGCGAGCGTACGGCCTTCGGACAAAACGGTGTGCGCGTCGCGTTTGCGGTCCTCGATGCGCCCCTTGCCCGTTTTAAACAGCATAATCTTACGCTTTTTGCTCCCGCCGTGCTTCATCTGCCTGCCGAGGAAAAAAAAGTCGCTTTCCATGACGATGCCGTTTACGTCGTCTTCGGCGTGCTCCGCCATCAGCTTTTCGCTGTGCGCGCAGACCTCCGGCGTAAAACGCTCGTCCGCGTCGAGCCGGAGCGTCCACTTCGTATCGATATTCGCGTTGTCCACGCCCCAGTTATACTGCGCCGCGTAATATGTAAACGCATGGGAGAAAATGTCCGCGCCGTATTGTTTCGCAATCTCCAGGGTACGGTCCGTGCTGCCGCTGTCGATCACGACCACGCGCTTGCAGAACCCATTGACCGAGCGCAGGCACGCTTCGATATTCGCCTCTTCGTTCAGCGTTAAAACAATCGCCGTCACGTCCGCCATTGCGTCTGATCCCCTTCGACAATCCGGGGCGAAACCGCCCCTTTTTACACTACAATATACCTATCGTAGTGTACCATCCCG
>CAYUUB010000056.1:0-9778 GCA_964447725.1 uncultured Oscillospiraceae bacterium | reverse complement strand
ACGGCAAGAACGCTTACTACGGGCAGAAATAAAATGGCGGTCAAAGAGCCTGCAAATCGATTGTGCGGGCTCTTTTTTTGCTCATTCGCGCCAGTCGCATCGTCGGCGCAGTTTTTCGCGCGGCACTGGATTCGGCTGATAAAATATTAGATATGTTGATATATATTAGATAAATTATCTGCTATTCGAATGTCTTTTTTCGTGATATGCTAAAAAAAAAGCTCTGTCACAAGGGAGTGCATTACATCATGTCCGTCATCAAAAGCGAACCCAACACCGCGCGTTATCAGCCGACAGCAAAGTCTTTTCCCTGTTCGATCATGAATTGCCACTACATTCGGTTTCCGCTTGATTATTTTCTGGACGCCATGCAGCGTTTCGGCTTTACGCAGATCGAGCTCTTCGGCGGCATGCCGCACTTTTATCTGGACGATGCGGACGAGGCGCTGACCGCCGAAACAAAGCGCGCGTGCGATGCGCGCGGCCTGAAAATCGCGAGTTTCACTCCGGCACAGGGCGTATATCCGATGAGCATCTCCATCGACTCCGAAAAACCGCGCAGGCGCACCGTCGCGCTGCTGAAAAAGGGCATCGCGGCCACCGACGCGCTGGGAGCAAAAACCATGCTGGTTTCCCCCGCTTTCGGTTACGAGACGCAGTCGCGCGATTATGTCTGGGGCCTCTGCCGCGATTCGCTGTCGGAGCTTGGCGAATACGCCGCGTCCTATGGCGTTACGCTGATGATCGAGCCGCTGACGCCCATGACGTCCAACGTCATTAACACCAGCGTCCAGTCCGCAAAGATGATTGCGGACGTCGGCTCGCCGTTTGTCAAAAGCATGATGGATATCGGCGTTATGAATTATATGGGTGAAACCGTGGACGCGTATTTCGACAACCTTGGAGACAATCTTGCGCATATCCACTTTACGGACGGTCCCGGCGCGCACGTCGCTCTCGGCGACGGAACCTTTGCAATGGCGGATTATGCGGAACAGATTCTCAGACACGAATATCATGGACTCTGGTCGTTTGAGATCAACGACAAACGTTATCTGTCCGACCCGGACGCCGCTACGGTAAAGAACATCGAGTGGCTGCAAAAAAACGGATTTTCCAAATAAACCGTTTTCCGCTTTGCGGCGGAAAGCGGGAGCCACCGGCAGGAAGGATGCTTGCATGGAAGAACAACTGCGATACCCGGAGCTGGATACGGAGCAGTTCTGGAAGGACAATGAAGTTGCAATGCGGGACAACTGCTTTTGCAAAGACGCGAAGCAGGTCGCGTTCGGTATCGACGTCCTCGACGAATGCGTCATTACGGAGCTGGGTCTGGATATGCACCCCTGGAGCCATGTGCCGCCGGACGAAATGACGGAATACCGTAAGCGGTACAACGACAAAGCGGAAAAAATCGTCGGCAAACGCATCCTGAAGGAGGAACCGAAGCCGCACCTGAAGTTCCCGCCCGTCAAGCTGCACGGCGAAGTTTTCGGCGGCGTGTACAGCGAGCGGGACCACGTATCCTGGCTGCACAGCGATATGAAAACCCCGGAGGACCTGGAACAATCGCTTGACCGCGCCGACCGGCTTCTGCCGAACCTGCGCGATTTCATTTTGCCCTCCAACTGGGACGCGGAAAAAAAGCGCATCTTCGAGGAAACGGGCGAAACGCCCGACCCGTACTGGTACGGTCGGCGCGTCCGCGGGCCTGTCACGCTCGCTATGTCGCTCTACGGCATCGAAAACACAATTTTCCTGATGTACGACGAGCCGGAACTGACACACCGTTTTTTTGACACGATTGAAGCGGTGCTCATGGCGTACACGAAGATCTTCGAGCAGGAAGCCGGCATGGATAAAATCCGCAAAAACCGCTATGCCTACCGGTTTAACGACGACAACTGCTCCATGCTGACCGCCGACCTTTACGAAGAATTCGTCTTCCCGGTCCTTCAGCACGTTTTCGATTACACATGCCCCGGAAAAAACGTCTACTGTCGCTATCACCACTCGGATTCCGAAATGGCGCACCTTATCCCGATTTTGAGCCGGCTGAACCTGACCGCTGTGCAGTTCGGCCCGACGGTGCTTCTGGATCAGATTCGCAAATATATGCCAAACACGCGCGTCGACGGCTGTCTCGATCCACTCACGCTGATGTCGAACGATGAGGAAAAGATCATTGCGGAAGTCAAGCGCGACTGTGAGACGGCGAAAGCGCTTCATACGCGCGGGCTGAAAATCGATGCGGCAGGGTCCGTCAACTATGGAACAAAGCTGACCAGCATCCGCGCGGCCATGTACGCCGTGCAGACATACGGCAGGTATTGAGTAACCCGCACCCGAACGGACGGAACGGAGAGAAAGCATGAGTTGTGACAATACGCGCGCCTGCCCGTGCTGGAGCGAAACGTGCACGCGCAAGGGTAAATGCTGCGCCTGCGTGGAGCACCATCGTTTGCGCGGGAACCTCCCGGTTTGTCTGCGGCCCGTTGCAGAAAAGATGCTACAGGACGCGCTTGCCAAGCAGAACGGCGACCGCTCCGAACAGCAATAATCAAAAATTATATGCAATTTTCGCCACCCGTTGTCCGGGTGGCGATTTTTCGTCTATTTTATTTCCGCCAAAGACGGACGCAAAGCGAACGCCCCTCCAAATCAGACCGGAGGGGCGTTCGCTATATCTCGGTTGGGCTTTGCCGTGTCAGTTATCCTTCACGCGTGCGCGGATAGGAAATCAGATAGTCCTTTTCCTGCACGTAATGTTCGAACCAGATATAGTGCAGTTTTTTGCCCTTCGTCGTCGTAAGCGAATGGTCCAGCCCCGCCTCGACGTAAGAGAAATCGTCGGTTTTCAGGTTTACGGTTTCTCCTTCCACATTCAGCGTCAGGTCGGTGTCGCCATACGTCACGTTCCACTGCGCAACCGCCGGATGGCCTTTTTCGATGGTGCCTTCCACCGAGTTCTCCACGCTTCCGTCGGCAAAGCAGCAGCCCATCAGCACGCGGCAGAGCCGCTTTGTCGGGATGAGCGACCAGCTCCTGCTGTACTTGGTTTTGCAGTCCTGCACATACTCCACGCCCTCGCTCAGCGGCCGGAAGAACGGCAGGAGCATATGGAACGCGTCGTAACGCGCGAGATCGCCCGGCTTTTGCTCGACGACGAACATCGTATACGTCAGGTCGCTCGCCGCGTGAATGCTGAACGTTCCGTAAGGATCGGCGACAAACACGGACGGTTCGTTGACGGCAATCGTCTTTTCTCCGGTGAATATCGCGCCTTTTCCGGACGTGATGCAGAGCAGTTGCAGCGTGTTTTTCAAAATTTCAGGCCGTACGGACGCTTCCGCTTTTAAAACGCAGCGATACGAACGAACGCCGCCTTTATAAACGCCGGGAAGGAGTTCCGTCTGCGCAAACCCATTTTTAAATTCCAGTTTGATGTCTTCTTTTTTGATGTAATCGATCGCCATAGTACGTCACCTTTCTCCATGATTTGCAGTCTTTCGTTCTTCGCGGATCACTTACCGGTCGTTGGCGCGCCGCTCCCGTGTCAGGGTCGGGTCGACGACATAGTCGCCCGAATCTTCCCGGTTCAGAACCACTCCGTACTCGGAAAGCGCCATTTCCGGCGACACATACTCGTCCTCAACGTCCGCAAGGACCTTTTCCGGCGGACGTTTGTACGGATCGCCATAACCGCCCGCGCCCGGCGTGTTTGCAATGATGACTTCGCCTACTTTCATGGCGTTGCCGGTGCTCTTGGACGGCATGCGCGTTTCTTTGCCGTCGGTCCGGCTATAAAAACTGCCGGTCGCGCCCGGATGCCCGCCTTCCAGTCCATACGGCGCATAAACCTGCCGGTCGCCCGTCGCTTTGAGGTACACGCCTTCGCGCATAACCTGAAACTCCCGGTGGATGCCCAGTCCGCCGCGGTATTCGCCCGCGCCGCCGGAATCTTCCCGAAGCATGTATTTTTTGATGATTATGATCGGAAATTCGGTCTCAAGCGCTTCGATCGGCATGTTGGACGTATTGGTCAAATGCACCTGCACGGCGCTGAGGCCATCGGCATGCCGGCTTGCGCCGGAACCGCCCGCTATCGCTTCGTGGCAGATCAGCGAACTTCCCGGCCTTAGCGGGTCGTCGCAGGTAAACACGATCGTCTGGCAGGTGCTGTTGCAGCCCGCGACGACGCGGTCCTTCGCAACGTCCGCGAGCGCGCCGAAAATGACGTCCGGTATGCGCTGCGCGGCGTTGATCGTCAGGCCGAGCGGCGCGGGATCGATCGGATTGACCAGCGATCCCTTCGGCGCTTTCACGGTGAACACGCGGAAGATGCCCGACGTAGCGGGAATGTCCGCGCCGAACAGCACCTTCAGCGAATAGAAGCAACAGGCCAGCAGCGTGTTGTAAGAGATGTTCAGCGGCGAACGTATCTGCTCGCATGTGCGCGAAAAATCGAAGCACAGCGAGTCGCCTTCCACCTTGATATCGACGCCGATGCGCAGCGGTTCCGGATGGTTCTCTCCGCCGTCGTCCACATAGTCCGTGTAGGAATAGACGCCGTCCGGTACTTTTTCGATAGCGGCGCGAAGACGGCGCTCCGAATACATCTGCAAGTCGTCCATGCAGGTGATCAAACTGTCGCCATACTTCAAGTACGCTTCGCGGAGGCGGCGCGCGCCAACATGATTGGAGGACACCTGCGCGGTCAAATCGCCCTCGCGCTCGATCCGCGCGCGGGTATTGCCAAGCAGGAGGTTCCACACATCCTTATCCACTTCCCCGGCTTTTGCAATCCGGATAACCGGGATGCGGATGCCTTCCTGAAAAATGCTGGTGGCATAGCTCGACGTGCTGCCGGGCACCATGCCGCCGATATCGGAATGGTGCGCCATGTTGACGATCCAGCCGATGATCCTGCCGTCGCCGAACACCGGTTCCGCAACGACGATGTCCGGCAGGTGGTTGCCGCCGCCGAAATAGGGATCGTTACCGATAAACATATCGCCTTCGACGATCGCCTCCCGGTCGAAATGATCGTAAATATATGGAATAAACGTTAAGAACGCATTCAGGTGCATCGGCAGATAGTCCGCCTGCGCAACCAGGGAGCCGTCCGGAGCGATCACCGCCGACGAAACGTCCCTGCGCTCCTTGATATTGGTCGAGTACGCGCTTTTAATGATGGAAAGGCAGGTCTCTTCCGCGATGGACATCATGAGATTGCCGATAATCTCGACCGTTACCGCATCAATTTTCACCGGTTCCTTCTTCATTGCCGGTCGCCTCCGTTCTTGCTGACATGCAGGTTCCGATATCCGTCCACACGAACGCTCCAGTCCGGCGGAATAACGGACGTGCAATCCATCTGATCGATGATCATCGGCCCTTCCATCCGAAGGCCCGGCACAAAACCGTCGCGATGATAGACCGGCGTCTGCAAATAATCCTTCCGACCTACAAACAAAACGTTGCGCGTCTCGATCTGCCGCGGCTTCGGCGCCCCGGGATCCTCCGGCAGCGGCTTGAGGTCGGGTTTCACGATCTCACCGACGGCCGAAATACGGAAGTTTACAAGCTGTACGTTGAACGACTTGTTGAAATATCCGAAGTTTGTCTCATGCGCTTTATGGAAATCTTCCAGCAGCCCGCTCAGGGTTTCTTCGGTCACTTCTCCGTACGGCAGGTCGATCGTCAGTTCGTAATTCTGGCGTTCATACCGCGCATCCACGGCATACCGGTACGAGCGCTTGTCCGCGGAAATCCCCTCGCGGTCAAGCAGTTTGTCGCCGCTTTTCACGAGCGCCTGGAAAATTTCGTTCATCTTGGAAAGGTTGTCCGGCTTCGCCAGCATGATATTGGAACGGCTGAGGTCGAACTTCGTATCCGCCATCAGAAGGCCGAGCGAGCAAAGCGTACCCGGAGCGGGCGGGATCAACACGTTACGGATACCCAGCTCGTTTGCCACTTCGCACGCATGCAGCGGGCCGGCCCCGCCGAACGCCATCAGCGTAAACTCGCGCGCATCGTAGCCGCGCTCAACCGAAACGACGCGAATCGCTCGCATCATGTTCGAATTGACCACGGAAATAATGCCTGTCGCGGCATCGTCCATCGACAACTTCGACTTGTCGCAGATTTCCTTTTGGATCGCTTCTTCGGCAAGCTCCAGGCGGACGTCCATACGGCCCCCGAGAATTTTCTTCTGATTCAGTTTGCCGAGATAGATGTTTGCGTCGGTCACCGTCGGGCGGGTTCCGCCGCGGTTATAGCAGGCCGGCCCGGGCCGTGCCCCCGCGCTTTCGGGCCCGACCTTCAGCGCGCCGCCTGTATCGATGCGCGCAATGCTGCCGCCGCCCGCGCCGATGGTGATGATGTCGATCATTGGAATCCGCGCCGGATGCCCTTCCACCAGCCGTTCGGACGACAGTTGTGGCTTGCCGTCGCTGATCAGGCTGACGTCCGCGCTGGTGCCGCCCATGTCGAATGTAATAATATTTTTAACGCCGCAAAGGCCGCCGATATGCGCCGCGCCGACAACGCCGGCGGACGGTCCCGAAACCGCCGTTTTGATCGGGCACTCTATCGTCTCCGAAATCGAAATAATGCTGCCGTTGGACTGCGTTACATACGGATTGATTTTAATCCCGATATCCTTAACGGATTTCTCGAAATTCTTCACATACTTTTTCATGACCGGGCCCAGATACGCGTTCAGAACGGTCGTGCTCATGCGCGAATATTCGCGAAACTCCTGAACAAGTTCGTTCGACGTCGTAACATATAAGTCCGGGTAACATTCCTGCACGATTTCCTTAATGCGCTTTTCGTGCGAAGGGTTGATGAAAGAAAACAACGTGCATACGGCAATCGCCTCCGCTCCGCGGTTTTTCAGATAGTCGGCCGCTCTGCGAACCGCGTCTTCGTCGAGCGGTTCATAAACGGTGCCGTCGTAGAGGATCCGTTCGGGCACTTCGGTGCGCATGCCCGGCGCCAGCAGATTCTGGGCTTTCGGTTTCAGCAGGTCGTACAGGTTCGGCCGCTTCTGCCAACCGATCTCCAGAAGGTCCTTGAACCCTTCCGTCGTAATCAAACCGACCCTGGCACCTTTTTTTTCAATCAGTGCGTTCGTGGCGACGGTCGTCCCGTGCGCCAGATAGGATATCTGTTCCGGTTTCAACTTCAGCAGCTTCAGAACTGCCAGTATGCCTTCGACAATCGCGTTGGACGGATCACCCGGAGTGGAGCTAAGCTTATAATTGTAAATCGACTCCGTCTCCGTATTAAAGATCGAAAGATCCGTAAAGGTTCCGCCTACGTCTACGCCAAATAAATAACTCATTTTCCTACCCAGTCAGCGACGAAGCATGTGCTTTATCGCTGAAAAAAATTCAATTTTTGGACATAGCAATGGCATCAAAAGCAGATTTTTGCCCGCAACCCGTCATGTGCTTTCTTTATCCGGTAAAAGCGGACCGCCTTTGACGCCATTGCCATTCTAGTAACTCAGATTAACTTGTGCGGTGTTATCCGTCTTCCCTTAATTCGTAGCGGACGGGCGGCACGCTTCAACGGTATCAAAGATGTTCGGGTCGTCGAAGAAATTCTCGTCGATCAACTGTTGTTTGAAGTTGGCCATGTCGTCGATCCACACCTGGCGGTCGACCTCGATGAACTGCGCGCCTTCTTCAATCATCGTCGGCTTATACGCTTCCCAGTCGGACAGGCACTTCGAGTTGTAGTAATCGCAGACCTCCGCAGCGGCGTCGTAAATGATCTGCTGCTGCTCTTCCGTCAGCGACATGAAGATATCGTTGGACATCATGATGCAATCCAGCGGGTATGCGAAGTCCACCATGGAGATGTAAGGCGCATACAGATGGAATTTGGAAGTGGAGAACGATTCGCAGCTCGTCTCGCCGCAGTTGACCACGCCCTGCATCAGCGCCATCGGATACTCTGCCCAGGAAATCTGGTTGGTGGAGCAGCCCCAGTAAGAGAAGAACTTGAACTGCATCGGTACATTCGCAACGCGCGCGGCTTTGCCTTCGAGATCGTCGGGCGTGTAAACCGGCGTTGTGGAGATGATTTCGCGAGGCGTGCGGACCATGTTCGCTGTGATCAGGCGGAGGTTGGCGGTTTCAGCCAGATCCTCGATGACCGCCTGGCCGTAATCGCTGGCCAGCCAAGCCTGAATATGCTCGCCCGATTCAAAGGCGAACGGGACGGCGAGTACGTTCAGCGCATTGTTGTACGTGCCGTATACGTCGATACCGGTGCAGTTGCCGGCCTGGTTGTCGGCCATCATAGCCTCGATCTGCGCGGTGCTGGAGCCGAGCTGCTCCGACGGGTACCATTCGCAGACCAGCGCCCCGTTGGTGCGCTCGGTAACGAGCTCGCAGAAGTTCTCCATGCAGACCGAACCCAATTTGTCGGGCGCGCTCGCGTTGCCGAATTTAAGGACAATTGCCTCGGATTCCGGGACGGTCGTGGCTTCGGGTTCTTCTGTGGCTTCCTCGGCCGGTGCTTCCGTAGCTTCCGTCGCTGTCGCTTCCGTCGCTTCAGCTGTTGAGGTGTCTTCCGTTTTTGTCGCGCAACCCGTAAAGAGCGCCGCGGCCAGAAGAACGACCATCACAAGGGACACCAATTTTTTCATCTTGCTTTTCTCCTTTTCTTTTTTTACAGATACAGACATCCGTATCGTATAAACTGTTCAAGCGTCTTCCGGGATCAATGCAGTCCGAAGAGCGTCGGGACAATCGTGACCGTTTCCGGAATAAACGTAAGTATCAGCAGCGTAATAAACAATGGAATCAGCAGTTTGACCGTAGGGGCAAGCGCTTTTTCGAACTTGATATCGCAGCATTTGCAGGTCGTGAAAAGCGCCGGAGCCATCGGCGGCGTAGTCCCGCCGATCATCGTGGTCAGCACCAGCACGACGCCAAGGTGCAGTAGATCGAACCCCATGCTCGTAGACAGGTTGACGAGGAACGGCGTCATCAGGATCAATATGGAAGACCCGCCCATGAAACAACCCATAAACAGCAGGATCAAATCGAGCACCAGCAGCACGACGTAACGGTTCTGGAATACAAGCAACCCGTTCAGAAGAGTCTTCATCAGGCCGCTGGTCGTGATGAACCAATTGAAAATCTGGCCCGCGCCCATCATGAACAGCACCATGGTCGTCGTGTGCAGCGAACTCTTAAGCGTTATCCACAGTGATTTGAACGAAAACCGGCGATAGATAATGGACAGCAGGACGACGTAGACGGATGCGACGACGCCCGCTTCCGTGGAGGTGAACACACCGGAGAGCATCCCGCCGATCAGAATGACCGGAGCGCCCAGCGCAGGCAACGCGCGGATGCCGTATTTGAGGACGTTGCGCCCGCTGTCCCGCTCGCTTTTCGGTGCGATTTCCGGCCGTTTTTTGACCATGAAATAGCACATGACCATCAGGGACAATCCCATGATCACCCCTGGGACAAACCCCGCCATAAACAGGGATATGATGGAAACCGACGCCATCGATCCGTAGATTACAAAGCTGATGGACGGCGGAATGATCGGTCCGATTCCTGCGGAAGTCGCCGTAATCGCGGCCGCAAAGCCTTCGTCGTAGCCGGCGTCGGTCATGGCCTTGACCTCGATTTGCCCCAGGCCGCCCGCGTCGGCGATAGCCGATCCCGACATGCCGGCAAAGATCATGCTGGCCAGCACGTTGGCATGCGCCAGGCCGCCGGTAAGGTGCCCGACCAGCGCCTTT
>CAYUUB010000055.1:0-9974 GCA_964447725.1 uncultured Oscillospiraceae bacterium | reverse complement strand
AATTTTCAGAAAACCGCCTGTTTTTTCAGCGATTTTCGGCTTTTTGGCAAAAAAACGTAAAACAGTCCGTATCGGCGCGGTTTTTGAGCCTTGTTTCAACCGTTTCGGCCGTCTTTTCGACCGCAATTCAAGATGAATAAGCGTCGTAAAACACAGCCTGCTTATTATAGCACAATAAAAAAGTTATGCGCCGCATATTCAAAAAAGCGGCGCACTTGTTTTTCTATAGCCGTTTTCCCCGTTTCCATATATATAGGAAACGCCTTCAGTTTTTCCGCGATGTGTAGAACAGCGTCAGCGTGTGCAGCACGCAGATGATCGCCGCGCCGACGTCCGCGACGACCGCGACCCACATGCCCGCCAGCCCGAGCGCGCCGAGCACAAGCGCGGCGATCTTGATGCCGAGCGCGATGGTGATATTCTGTCTTGCCGTGCGCACGGTTTTTTTTGCGGCGCGAATCGCATACGGAATGCGTGTCAGGTCGTTTGTCAGCAGCAGCGCGTCCGCAGCTTCCGCGGCCATGTCCGTTCCGTTTCCGACTGCAACGCCGATGTCCGCGCCAGCGAGCACCGGCGCGTCGTTGATGCCGTCGCCGACAAACAGCGTCCTGCCAATATTCGAACGGATCTCGCGCATACGCTTGAGTTTGTCTTCCGGCTGCAGCTCGGCGAACACGCCTTTTACGCCGAGTTCGCTGCCGACCTTCTCCGCAGGCTGCCTTGCGTCGCCTGTGAGGATCGCCGTGTAACCCACGAGCGCGTTGAGTTCACCGACAGCCGCCCTTGCGCTGGCGCGGACACGGTCGCCGACGTAGATCGCGCCAGCATAACGTCCGTCGATCGCTATCAGCACGCTCGCGCCGGAATTCGTCCGGGCCCCTTCCTGCTTCATCAGCGCACGGTTGCCGACCGCAACCCGTCGGCCGTCTATCATGGCGATTACGCCCTTGCCTGCGATTTCCTGCACGCTCCCGGCCAGATAGCCGCGCGTATCCGCGCGCGCAATCGCCGCCGCGACGGGATGCAGGCTGTCCTGCTCTGCGGCGGACGCCAGCGCAAGCAGTTCCGCTTTCGGCAGTTCTTCGCTCTCAACATGCTGGACGTTGAATTCGCCCTCGGTCAGCGTCCCGGTCTTGTCGAGAACGACGGCCTTCGTTCGCGGCAGCCGTTCCAGCGCGTCCGCGCCTTTGAACAGCACGCCCTGTTTCGAGGTAATGGCCAGGCCCGCAAAAAAGGTCAGCGGAATGCTAAGCACCAGCGCGCACGGGCACGAGATCACCAGAAAAATCAGCGCCCTGCCGATCCACTCGTTCCAGCTTCCCGCACCGAGAAGCGGCGGCAAAACCGCAAGCAATGCCGCCGCACCGATAACGGCGGGCGTATACACGCGCGAAAACCGCGTGATAAAGCGTTCGATGGCGGGTTTGTGTCTGGTCGCATCCTCCACCGCGCGCAGAAGCCGGCTGGTCGAGGATTCGGAAGCGATCCGCGTGACCCGTATTGTCAGCGGTCCGTTCGTATTGACGGAACCGGCCTGCACCGCGCTGCCGGGTCTGGCCAGCTGCGGTTTGGGCTCGCCGTTAAGCATGGAAACGTCCAGCAGGCTCTCGCCCGCAATCACCGTTCCGTCCAGCGGCACGCGTTCGCCGGCCCTGACCAGTATCGCCTCCCCGACGGCGACATCCTCCGGCTTGACGACGTTCTGCTCCCCGTCCGCCGAAACGCGACGGGCCGTGTCCGGGTGGAGCGCAACCGCGTCCGTAATGCGCCGGCGGCTGTTGCGCACCGCCGCTTCCTGCAGTCCTTCACCAACGCCATAGAAAATCATGACCGCCGCCGCTTCCGCATATTCGCCCAGCGCGATCGCGCCGACAGTCGCCACGGCCATCAAAACATTCTCGTCAAAAAAGCGTCGCTTTGCAAAGCCGGTCGCCGCACGGATCAGCACCTCGTATCCTGCAAGGAGATATGCCGCCAGCCGCAAAACGATCTGCGCCGTCCCGCCGAGAAAGACGCTTCCCGTCAAAAGCACGGCCGCGAGCCCAATCGGTATCCATTCTTTCCATTCGATCGAACCATGCCTGTGCGAATGCGACTGCGCGCAGGCGCATTCGTCGCCGCAGCCGGCCTGGCAGCTTTCGCCCTCGAGCTTTCCGCAGCGGCAATGCTCTGCGTCCATGCCGCAGTAGCGGCATTTCCCGTTGATAAACCGTTTCGAATCCGTCATGCTTCTTGTCCCTCTTTTCCGGCGATGATTGCAAGAAGCCGACGGACCGTCCTTCCCGTTTCATTGTCGTTGAGCGAATACAGCGCGCGCTGGCCCTGTTTGCGGAAGCTCACTACGTCGCATTGACGCAAAACCCGCAGATGATGCGAAACAGCCGGCTGGCTCATCCCGAGGATGTCCGCCATTTCGCAGACGCACATTTCGGATGCGGCAAGCATCGAAAGCAGTCGTACGCGCGTGGAATCCGAAAGGTAAGAAAACAGCGCGGCTGCGTCCGCAGCCTCGTCCTCTCCGGGCAGAAGCGTCAGCATCTTCTGCTCAAACTGTTTATCGATATGGCTTTCTCCGCAGAGCGGGAACCGCGTCGCGTCGTTCATAAGCGCTCCTTTATATAAGCATTCGCTTATATAATAGCATTTTGCTTGTATTTGTCAAGAAAAAGTTTACATCATCTAACATTGCCTGTCAATCCTACTCCGGCGCAACGTAATCGCGCGCTTTGTCATTCAAAAAACAGGCTCCCGTCCGCAGGAACCTGCCCGTGCCAAAATTCGTTTCTTATGTTTTCCAGGGCCGCTTAAAACCAAAATTTCTTTTCGAAAGCATACGCCAGCTATACCGAAACGAAGGTCCTCCAAAACTGGAGAACCTTAAAAATATGCGGTATCGTTTCGCTGTTTATTTTAGCGACGCCGGAATGAATTCCTTTGCATCGAGGATATGATTCCTTAAAAGCGTGCCGGCTTTTTCAAAGTCGCCCTCGCGGCAGGCCTGCACGATCGCCTCGTGCTGGCCGATCGAAACATCCCTCGTCCGCGACGTGCCGTAAAAGCTCGCGCGCAGATAGCGGTCGATGTTCGCATGCACAAGCTCAAGCAAAAGGCTCGCCATAGAGTTTTCGGCGCGCGACGTCAATATGTCGTGGAACTTATAGTTGAGCTCCTCGGATCGCACAATGTCTTCGTCGCTGGTTCCGCGCTGCTCTTTTACGATCTCTTCCAGTTTGTCGAAGTCTTCCCGCGTCAGCAGCGGCGCGCTGTTTTTAAGCATCATAACCGAGAGCGTCGCCCGCACCTCCATCATGTCCAGCAACTCGCCGCGTGTCAGCTGCGTAACCGACGCGCCGCGGTTGGGATGAATGCGAACCAGTCCCTGCGCCTCCAGCCTGCGGAGCGCCTCACGCACCGGAATGTGGCTGACGTTCAACGCGGCGGAGATTTCGTCCTGTTTGAGCTGCATGCCGCCGGGCAGCTGTCCGCTGATAATGCCCTCCCGCAGAACGTGAAAAATCCATTCCTGCGTGGCGCCCACACGCGGGCCTGCCTGCTCGGCTATGGCTTTGTAATCCATACTTCACCTCATAAAAAATCGAGACTTGAATTATAACGGTGATGTGTCCGTCCGCATGTATTATATATGAACCCGGTGCCGTTTGACAACCCCCGCGGCCAAAGCCAAACGTCCGTATTTCAGGTATCACCAAATAAACCCATGCGCTATTCATGGAAACAGTTCGTCTAAATCATTTTAGCAGATGTTTGTTAGACTTTATATGGATTTCACCGATCCTTGATTTGGACAAAAGCAGGTTCGATAATCAGGCGTGTGCCTTTTATCTACCGTACTTTGCGCGTTCGAGCCGGATCAGGGCCAAAACTCCCTCGCGAATCTCAGTGGGCAGGCGATCCGCCAGCGCAACGTCGTTGCGATAGGATTGCATCCCCTCGGTGTCGAGCAGGTAACTGGGTTCCTCGGTCAGTCCGAGAATGCTGTCCGTCGACGTGCCGTAGTGGGTGGCGATCGCAACGAGAGATGCGATGTCCGGCATGCAACGATTCGATTCCCATGCGGCGACCGATTGCTGAACGACGCCTACCGCCGCTCCCAGTTGCTGCTGCGTCTCTCCGTGAGACTTCCTGAGTCTTTTAATGCTTGCTCCGATATCCATGTTTACTTCTCCTCCGAACATATCATGACAGTGTACCTCTCGCTTCAGCTGTGGATGCCCTTACGGTGGGTCATGCAACCCCGTCTAAAAAGCAAGAGATAATGCATGTGGCATACTTATTGGCAAACTGCACGCTCTATTGTACACTACTTGTGGACGGAAGAAAAGAGCCAGAGCAACAAAATTACAACTTTTTTCGATATTTTCTACAGGAATCCGCAATGGTGTATATTCCCAGTTATTCATGCTTTTCATCCGTTTCTGTCATTTATCAGTGATTATTTTAATTTATTCTGCCTGTTTCCAACGCATGGCACGCGTTTAGTGGCAATCCGGGAAGCTCGCTGATAAACCGGTTGACGCCGTTTTCGCTCTCAGCCCAGATTTTTCCATGATGTCGCTCGACGATGCCCTTCGCAATAGCGAGCCCAAGCCCGCATCCGCCGGAAGATCGCGCGCCGTCAAGACGGTAAAACCGTTCAAACAAGTGGGTCAACCGATCTTTGGGGATGGGTTTTCCGTCGTTTTCCACTGTCAGGAGCGCTTTTTTGCCATGGCGTGCCAGTACAATCCGAACCCTTGCATTCTCGCTGGAATAACGTATCGCATTTGTCAGCAGGTTATCGACCAGTTGCCGGAGCTGCGTTTTGTTGCCGCAGACGCAAACGCCCTCCATAATGTCGCAATCGAGCGTTTTACCGCTTTCGTAAGCGGTCGCCTCCAGTTGGAGCGCGCAGTCCGTAGCCAATGCGGAAAAGTTCACCGTTTCCATCTGCAGGGCGACGGACGTGTTTTCCACACGTGCAAGCGAAAGCATGTCCTCGACAAGCGCCCGCATGCGCAGTGCCTCCGCCTTGATGTTCCGCGTCCATTGCATCGCGCGTTCGTCATGCTCGTCCGGGTGCCGGATCAGCATGTCCGCACTGGACATGACCACTGCAAGCGGCGTTTTCAGCTCGTGGGAAGCGTCCTCAATGAAATCCTTCTGACGGTTCCATGTTTCGGCAACCGGTTTGACCGCCCAGCGCGCAAGCAGTACGCTGATGCCGAAAAACAGCAGCAGCGTCGCCCCGCCGATGATCAGCGCGCTTTCGATAAACCTGTTTGCGACGCTCTCTTCAAACGACGTGTCGGCATAGGCGATGCGGACGCCGAACGGCGTGGCCTGCCGGTAATAGCGCAGGTTAAAATCGTCCAGAATGCCGACCTCTTCGTTCTGGCGGATGCTTGCGGCAACGATGCTCTGGATCGATTCGTAATCGGCCATATCGTAATAGCTGCCATTGAGGATCACGATATGCCCGGCGGTGTCCACATCCACTGCGAAAAACGGTATCTGCACGCGCATTGCGTTCTCCGAGAGCGCGTTGATGGCGTTTTCATTGCTGGCCGCGCGCCGTAAAACCAGCATGCTGTCGTCGACCGCGCCCGCGCGCGTCATGCTCAGCAGCCCGACGAACACCGCCACCAGAATCACCGTAACGATGCTCATGTTGATCAATACGAATTTTCTGCGAAGTTTTTTGATCATCCCCGCGTCCCTCCGCGGCCGCCACGAGCCGCTCATATCGCGCTCTGCTCCTGCGTGTTTTGCTGCGTGCAAAGATGGTACCCCACGCGGCGGATCGCCTTGATTTCCAGGTCGGAGTCGATGTGCGCGAGCTTCTTCCTTATAAAGGAAATGTAAACCTCGACGCTGCTTTCGTCCACCTCGGCATCATAACCCCAAACCTTGATAAGCAGACGCTCTTTCGGCATGATTCCGCCCTTTTGCAGCATCAGGATCCGCATCATTTCAAATTCGCGGGCGCTGAGCCGGATGGAGCGTCCGCAACAATGCATCAGGTAGTTGGACGTGTTCAGCCGCGTGTTCCCATAGGCGATTTCATCCGTCTGTACTTCCCCCGGACGCCGCAAGAGCGCACGGACGCAGGCGAGCAGTTCGCTGATTTCAAACGGCTTGGTCAGGTAATAATCCGCGCCGCAGTCCAGCCCGTATACCCTGTCGCCGGTTTCGCCGCGCGCGGTCAGCAGCAGCACCGGGGTGGAAACGCCGTCTGCACGAAGCTTGCGTACGACCTCGAAACCATCCATGCCCGGCAGCATCACATCAAGCACCACAACGTCGTAGATGCCGCTTGCCGCCTCGTCGTACGCGGTTATACCATCGTTTGCAACCTCCACGGTGTAGTTATTCTCCACAAACAGGTCTTTGAGCGTCTCTGCCAGACGCGTCTCGTCCTCAACCACCAGCACCCGCATGCCATTGCCCCCTTTTTTGACTATACCCGGCGAAACTGTAAGAAAACTAAAAATTGTTTTTAGTCTTTTTCAAACTTACTGCGATATGATATGGTTGTTCGATGAAAGGCCGGGATGCAAACAGCCTTGTGTTTTGTATGCTTTTACACGGATACAGTATGAAATGCTTTTTCGCAGGAAATATGGCAAAGTTTGTACGAAAGGAGACGGAAAGTGAAACGAATTGCGATTCTGTTCGCGCTGGCCGGTTTCATGCTTTTTTCGCTTGGCGGCTGTAGCGGTAGCAAGCAATCGCTTTCCGAAACGATCTTTCCGGACGACTTGGAGTTCGTCGTCGTCGACTCCCTTCCGGAAGACGAAAGCGCCCTGCAAGACGACGCCCCCGCAGATACCGTGTGCGTTTCCGCAACGTTTGTCGACGGCGATTCGCCGGCATGCGCGATGCCGGTCGTTTTGTACGAGGGCGATTCCGCCGTTTTCGCCGCGCTGACGGACGATTCCGGGCGCGTCGCCTGCGGCAGCCTCCCTGCCGATACGGTCATTCGTTTTTCAGCGATCGTCTCCGGCCATAACACCCTGTCGCTTTCCGTACGTTTCCTGTCGTCCGGGCAGGACGGCCCGGCGGCGTATATCAGCCGGGATGTCGCCATTGTCGCACCCGTCGCCCAGGCGGGCGGTTTGCCTTGCGCAGACCTTCTGTTTCTCCTGAGCTCGGAGGCTTGTAAAGACGCGGCTCCGTTTTCCGCCGCATCGGGCGCGTCCATCGCGCCCGTGACCGATCCGTTGCACGGCTGGAGCCGGACGACGCTTTCGCTGGCCTGACCCATTCACCGCGGCAACGGTTTTTGTTCCGATTTTTTCCTGCGCAATCGGCGTGTTTTACCTCCCTACCTTCCCCTGCGACGGCGGCGGCCCATTCTTCAGGCCGCCGCTGGGTTTTTACGTAATTTTTAATTTCGTTTTGTATAAAATATGGTATACTGTCAATAAGGTTTTATTGTATCCCGATTGCGGCCGATCAAAACCGATCTTCTTTTACAGCATTATGCCATGATTATTATCCGATGAAATCGTTCCTTCTATATTTTCCGCATGCGTTTTCGCCGCGGCAAATATACAAGTTCGTTTTGCTTTTCATGCACGCCGGCCGTTCCGCCTTCCGGCAGACGCTCCGGAGCGCGCGGCCCGCAAAGCAATATCCTGATCGCAAGCAGGGAGGTACATCCGGCCATGGGCATCAAATTAACGATTGTCGGCGCGGGCAGCACGTATTGCCCGGAACTGATGCAGGGCATCGTCCACAGAAAGGATTCCCTGCGGGTCGACGAACTCCGCCTGACGGATATCGACGAATCCCGGCTGAATATCGTCGGCGATTTTTGCGAACGCGTCCTGCTGGAAAATGGCCTCGAACCCCGTATCCTCCGCAACACGAATCTGGAACGCGCCGTGGACGGAGCCGACTATGTCGTGACGCAAATCCGCGCGGGAAAGCTCGAAGCGCGCATTCGCGACGAAAAGATACCGCTCGCATTCGGCCTTGTCGGGCAGGAGACGACCGGCATCGGCGGCTTCGCCAACGCGCTGCGCACCATTCCGCAAATCGGGCGCATCGCCGAAACCGTCGAACAATACGCGCCGGACGCCTGGCTCGTCAACTTCACGAACCCCTCCGGCATCATCACGGAATACCTGCTCAACTACACGCGCGTCAGGGCGGTCGGGCTTTGCAACCTTCCGATCGGCGCACAGGAATGCATTGCAAAGCTGCTGAACGTCCCGATGGACAACGTGCGTCTCGAAACCGTTTCGCTCAACCATTGCGGCGCGATCACCGCGGCATATGTTGACGGCCGGGACGTCCTGCCGGGGCTCCTTACGCCGGAATCGCTGGACGCCGCGGCGGCAAAGGACGACTGGGTGCGGCAATACCGGCCGATCATCGAGTTGCTCGGCGCGATTCCAAACGACTATCTGCAATACTACTTTTACCGCGAGCGTAAACTGCAGGAATTCCTCGCCGCGGAGCAGACGCGCGGGGAAGCCTGCAAGGAGATCGAAACGCGGCTGCTTTCCTACTATGCCGACCTGCGCAACGTCGCCGTCCCGGCCATGCTCTCGGAGCGCGGCGGGCACCTCTACTCCGAGGCGGCGATCGCGCTGATCGCATCCCTGAGCGGCGCTTCGCCGGGGCATCATGTCGTCGACGTGCAGAATCAGGGCGCACTGGACTTTTTAGGCGACGACAGCGTCATCGAAGTAAGCTGTTTCGTCGAGCACGGCGCCATAAAGCGCGATCCGGTGCAGGCCGAGCCCAATCCGGTCCTGCGGACGTTGATTTCCAGCGTGAAGGCATATGAAAAGCTGACCGTTGAAGCGGCGCTTTCCGGCGATCGCGGTACGGCGCTGCGGGCGATCGCCTGCAACCCGATCACGGCGGACCTCGACAAAGCCGCCCCGTGCCTTGCCGAGATGCTGCATCAAAACCGCCCTCTCCTCCCGCGCTTTTTCCCCGCCGATCAGTAACCGTTCTCCACGCCATACAGTCAGACTACTCCGCTAAGCCGCCATGCTTTCGGAAAGAAATAGAGGAATACGCACCGTATGGAACAAAAAGCCTGCTACCTTGCAGTGGACGGAGGCAACTCCAAGACCGAATATCGCCTGCTGGATGCGACCGGCGCGGCCATCGCCGCGCACCGGGCGGGCGGAACCAATCACGAGAGCATGCCCGGTGGGTTCGACGAAGCCGCGGCCGTCATTCTCGACGGCTGCAGCGAAATGCTCACGGCCCATGGTTATGCCCTGAGCGACGTTGCCGACGCCGTGCTCGGCCTCGCCGGGGCCGATTACGACGCGCAGAGCGTCGCGCTCGCCCATCGCCTCCAGGCACGCGGGCTGCGATGCTGTTTCGTCTGCAACGACGGGTACCTCGGCGTAATGGCCGGCATCGAAAACGGAGTCGGCGTCTGTTATTCCGCCGGGTCCGGAGTTACCTGCGCGGGCATGAATCTGATTGGAAGGCGCATCCAGTTCGGCGGCATCGGGTTGCTTTCCGGAGACGTCGGCGGCGGGTACGACATTACCGCTTTCGTATACCGCGCGATCTACCGGCAATTGTTTTTCAACAAAAAGCGCACCGCGCTGAAAGACGGGTACTATACGCTCTTCAACCTGCATTCTCCGCAGGACTTCCTTGCGTCCGCGGCTCGCATTCAGAACGAGGAAGCGGCGCGTATGCTGATCGGCTTGTTCTTCACCGGCGTTGAGGCCGGCGACGAGGTTGCCTCGTGTTATGCGGCAAAGGCGGCTTCTTACGCGGCGGACTGCATCATCGCCGTGGCGAACGCGCTGTCTCTGGAACCGCCTGTTCCGATCGCGCTGTCGGGGTCGATCATGACGGCGGTCGCATCGCCGACCTACCGCAGGATGATCGACTATGAACTGATGCGCCGCAAAAAGGGCACGTTTCAAACGCACGTCAACGACAAAGCGCCCGTCGAGGGCGCCGTACGCTGGGTGCGGATACGAAATCAT
>CAYUUB010000054.1:0-10032 GCA_964447725.1 uncultured Oscillospiraceae bacterium | reverse complement strand
GAGGAAGATCGATGTATTTAGCCGATGGGTGGAAGGATTTTCGCGTGCTGGACGCGGGCAACGGCATGAAGCTGGAACGCTGGAAAGACGTTACGCTGCTGCGGCCCGACCCGCAGGCGGTCTGGCCGATGGAGGAACATCGCGCGGATGCGGTCTATCTCCGCTCCGATACCGGCGGCGGCCACTGGGAATATCAAAAAGAACTGCCGAAGCAATGGACAATCTCCTACCGCGACCTGAAATTTATCGTACGGCCGACCGGCTTTAAGCATACGGGGCTTTTCCCGGAGCAGGCGGTCAACTGGGACTGGATGCGCGATCGGCTGACGCACTGGAAGCGGACACACACGCGCGCGCCGAAGGTTCTCAACCTGTTTGCCTACACCGGCGGCGCGACGGTCGCCTGCGCGTCGGCGGGCGCGGACGTCGTCCATGTGGATTCGGCGAAAGGCATGGTCGCCTGGGCAAAGGACAACGCGGCAGAGAGCGGGCTGAAAGACGCGTTTGTCCGCTACATCGTGGACGACTGCGCAAAATTCGTCAAGCGCGAACAACGGCGCGGCAACCGGTACGACGGCGTCGTTATGGACCCGCCGAGCTACGGCAGGGGCCCGACCGGCGAGCTCTGGAAAATCGAAAACGATCTGTATCCGCTGGTGGCCGACTGTGCGGCGCTGCTTTCGGACGATCCCGCGTTCTTTCTGGTCAACTCCTACACGACGGGGCTCGCCGCAAGCGTGCTCGACAACGTCCTGCGCGTCGCGCTGCCGGAGGGCGCCGTGGATTCGGACGAGATCGGGCTGCCGATCGAGCGGAGCAGTCTGGTGCTGCCCTGTGGTGCAAGCGGGCGCTGGACGCCGGAAGGCGGACGATGATGGCGGAACAAACGGGCGCAAGCAAAGTGCGGCGCGACGCATTTACGGACAGCGGCATCCGGATATTATATGAGGACAACCACCTGCTCGTGGTCGAAAAGCCCGTCAACGTTCCCGTTCAGGCGGACATGTCCGGCGACGCGGACCTGCTTTCGCTGCTGAAAGCGTATCTGCGCGAGCGCTACGGCAAGCCCGGCGAGGCGTACCTCGGCATGGTGCACCGGCTCGACCGGCCGGTCGGCGGGACGATGGTCTTTGCCAAGACCAGCAAGGCTGCGGCGCGGCTGACGGCGCAGTTTCGCTCGCACGAGGCGAAGAAACGCTATTGCGCCGTTGTGACCGGCAGCCCGAAACCGGGCGCGGCGCTGACCGACTGGCTTTGCAAAGACGAAAGGACGTTTTCTTCCCGCGTCGTTTTGCCGGATACGGACGGCGCGAAGGAGGCGAGACTGCGTTACACGCTGCTTGCGCGTTCCGGGAAAGACGCGCTGCTGGACGTCGAACTTTTTACCGGAAGGCCGCACCAAATCCGCGTGCAGCTTTCGCACGCGGATTTGCCGATCGTCGGCGACCAGCGATACAACGAAAGCGCGACGCCCGGTACGCAGATTCGTCTCTGGGCGTACGCCCTGACGCTGACGCACCCGACGCTCAAAGAGCCCATGACGTTTTTTGCCGCGCCGCCGTGGGAAGACGCGGCGTTTGCGGCGCAGATTGCGCTGTTGCCGGCGTTTTCCGTCTGTCGGGGCGTGTATCTTGACGAGGATTGTATCGTCGTTGATAAAAACGCGGGCGTGGAGACGGAAGGCGAGCTGCTTGGCGAGCTGGAGTCGCTGTTCGATCCGGTATTCCCCGTGCACCGGCTGGACGCGAACACGGAAGGACTGGTGCTGTTTGCCCGAAACGAACGCGCCGCCGCCCGCTACGAAGATTTGTTTTACCGGCACGACCTGAAAAAGACCTATCATGCGGTCGTCCGCGGCGTTCCCGAACGCGAAGGGGACCTCGTCCACTGGGTAAAAAAGGATGCGGATGAGTCGTTTGTCCGCCTTTGCAGGGAATCCGATCCGGGCGCGCTGCGCTGCGAACTGCGCTACCGCGTGTTGAAGACCGACGGCGAGCAAAGCCTGCTTGAAATCGAGCTGATGACCGGACGCACGCACCAGATCCGCGTGCAGATGGCCGCGACCGGGCATCCGGTGCTCGGCGACGACAAATACGGCGACCGCGCGTTCAATAAGGAACGCCGCAGAAGGACGCAGGCGCTGCTTGCCAAACGGCTTGAGATCGACGGGCATACGTTTGAAAGCCTGCGGGAACTGGAGCTGAAGTGATGGAGCAAAACGAACGCACGATCCGCCTGATTGGAACGGACGCGTTTGAAAAACTGCAAAACAGCAAAGTCGTGGTCGTCGGCCTCGGCGGCGTCGGCGGGCATTGCGCCGAAGCGCTCGCCAGAGCGGGCGTCGGCAGGCTGCACATCGTCGACAACGACACGGTGAACGCAACCGACCTCAACCGTCAGATCGTCGCAACCAAGCGTACGCTTGGCCGGAAGAAGACCGACGCGATGAAGGAGCGGCTTGAAAACGTGAGCGACTGCATCGTAACGACCGCCGAAACGTTCGTTTTGCCGGAGACGGTCGGACAGGCGGTGCCGAAGGACGCGGACTTCATCGTTGACGCGATCGACACGCTTTCCGGGAAGCTGGCGCTGGTGCGGTTCGCGCTGGAAAACGGCATTCCGGTCGTCTGCGCCATGGGCGCGGGGAACCGTCTCGACCCTTCGCGGTTTTCGGTGAGGGACGTATACGAAACCAGCGGCGACGCGCTGGCGCGAAAGATGCGGCAGGCGCTTAGGAAGATGGGCGTGAAAGCGCTGCCGGTCGTCGTTTCGGACGAACCGTCGCACGTGGAAAGGGGACAGGCACAGATTGGCTCGCTCGCGCCGGTGACCGCAGGCGCGGGGCTTTGCCTTGCGGGATATGTGCTGAATCGATTGATGGAATCATAAAGGACGCTGAGTGGAACGCAGCGTCTTTGCAGGTCGTCAAAAAACTTGTTTTTTGACGGGACAACCGCGTTTTGCCTCTCGCCCTTCGGGCGACCGGGCGGCAAAGCGCACAGGGAAACCGCCCGAACCGGGCGATCCGTTGCGGCGGTTAAACCGCCGCAGCCGGAATGTATGGGTTAAGGGTTGCGACCCTTAACAATCCCTTGGACATTTTTGACAGGCTAAAGGACGCTGAATGAAACGCAGCGTCTTTGTTTGCGTATAAAATTTGTTTAATCAATCTTCATTTAAACTTAAACTGAATCCGCAGTATGGGCAGACACATAACTATATTTTCAAAATATAGTAAAGAAATCAATCTTCGTACAAACTGAATCCGCAATATGGGCAAACGTCCCGCGCGGCGGAATACCTGCGTCCGCATTCGGGGCACCGGATACTGTTTTTTTCCGTCAAATGTTTGGGATCGGGCACGCGCGGCAGCTTCGGCGCCGCGGTGCGGATGCGGCGGGTCGACTCGTCCGGGAACGGATAGCCGCAGTGCGGGCAGATCTGCGTTCCCTTTGCAACGGGTCGGTCGCAACGGGGGCAGTAGATTTCTTCCTCGTCGAACAGCTCAATGTTATCCGCGCTTTGAGCACCGTCCGGACTTCCGGCGGGACGTTCGGGAATCTTATCGTCGTCCGGATGGTGTCCGCAGTACGGGCAGGTCGCCAGTCCGCCCGGGATGCGTTTACCGCATTTGGCGCAGATATTCTCTTCCTCCGGCGTTGGGATGGTCGGGATTGCCGGCGGGACGACAGGTTTCTTTTCCGGTTCCTTCGGCAGATCCAGCGGGTCGCCGGGATAATAACCGCAATGCGGGCAGGTCGTTAAAAACACGGGAATATTTTTACCGCAGCGCGGACATGTATCGATATGGGCCGGCTTCTGCGGCTCCGGCTCGGACTCCGGCGTTTCCTCCTCCGTCGTCGCTTCCTCCTCAACAGGCGATTCCGTCTCGTCGGGGAGGTCTTCCGTGATTTCTTCTTCCTCTTCCTCCTGGCCATCGTCGTCGAAAAGGCTCGGCGTATTCATATCGAAACCGCAGCGCGGGCAGCGCTCGGTTCCGGGATACAGTTTTTTGCCGCAGTCCGGGCATTCGATTCTGCCGTGTTTGTCCGGCTTTTGTTCTTTGATCTTCGGTTCCCTGATTTTAGGCGCCGGTTTGGGCTTTGGCGCCTTGGGCGTATAGGCGATCGGCTCGGAACGGAGCTTCAGCGCCTTTTGCAGCCCGGCGATGCCGAAGAGGACGATGCCGGCGCGGAACATCAGTTCGCGGGCGAGCTGAACCCCCGTATAACTCTTTCGCAGCACCAGCGCGACGATCAACGTCGCGACGACGGCAAGCGCGGTCGCGGCGATTGCGGAAAACAGCAGCGCCGTGTCCTGCGCGGGCTCCTGCATGCGGTCGGCAATCTGCAGTAAAACGGGCGGGATGATCAGCGCGGCAACCAGCGTAATGAAGTCCAGCAGGTATACGAATTCAAAAAACGAGACCATCTCAACAAAATTGCTGATTGCCTGGATCAGGCCCCACGTGACGAACAGCGCGTTGAGCAGCAGGTAGAAATTGCCTTTGCGCAGCCGCGTCAGCCGGCGGCGATAACGAAACAGCAGAACAAACGTCCATGCGATGACGGCAAGCACAAGCAGCGAGCCCAGGACGCCAAAAAACGTGAAGTTCTCCGGGGGCGCCTGGTTGAGCTGTTTGCGGTTATATGCGTCTACAAATAGCTGAACGAAAGTGAAAAAACGCGCGATTAAAAAAAGAAGCGTGCCATAGAAGACCGCGCCGCTGGTTACGTAGCTGGCGGATTGATACTGTTTTTTTGGCTTTGCGCGCTGTTCCATGGGGCTATGATAGCACAAGCCCGCCTTGCCATGCAACACGGCGGACGGTATAATCAATGTACCTGAGGATATGCTGTAAACGAAGGGTTTCTTCCGTGTCTGGCGTCTCCTGAAAATGCATGCCGGGCCTATAAATCTGCGGAACGAAAGCCGTGATTCGCAGGGGAGCAGAATAGATATGAAACAGCGTTCCGCACCGGCGACTTGCCGGTGCGGACAGGAAAGGAAGCGCAGATTAATATGGATGTTCGGTCAGTATACGAGTCCTGGTGCAACGAGCCGTCGCTGGACGCGGCGACCAAGGCGGAGCTGTTGGAGATCAAAAACGATCCGCATGAAATAGAAGAGCGCTTTTACCGCGAGCTGGAATTCGGAACGGCGGGATTGCGCGGCATTCTCGGCGCGGGCACGAACCGGATGAACATCTATGTCGTTCGCCGCGCGACGCAGGGGCTGGCGGACTATATGGCGAGCGTCCCCGGCGCGAAGGAACGCGGCGTCTGTATTGCGTACGATTCCCGCCGGTACTCCGACGTATTCGCAAGGCAAACGGCCTGCGTACTCGCGGGAAACGGAATAAAAACCTATTTGTTTACAACGCTGCACTCCGTGCCGCAGCTTTCTTACGCCGTGCGGCATCTCGGCTGCATGGCGGGCGTGGTCATCACGGCGTCCCACAACCCCAAACAATACAACGGCTACAAGGTCTATTGGGCGTACGGCGGGCAGGTTGCGCCGGAACAGGCCGCCGCCATCTACGAGAAGATTCAGGCGGTCAAAATGTTCGCCGCGGGAAGCTGCGACTATGACGCGGCGGTTGCCGACGAGCGAATCGTCCTCGTGGGAAAAGAGGAGGACGAAGCGTATTATGCCGCGACGGCGGGCCTGCTGCTCAACAAGGATTTGGTGCGCGAGCACGGCGGCGAACTGCCGATCGTGTATACGCCCCTGCACGGCACGGGTGCGGTCCCGGTACGCGAACTGCTCGGCCGCGTTGGGCTGACGAACGTTACCACGGTGCCGGAACAGGCGGCCCCGGACGGCGCGTTCCCAACCGTCAAGGCGCCGAACCCGGAGGATCCGGACGCGTTCCGCCTGGCGATTCAGCTTGCCGAGAAAGTGCGCGCGCGCGTATGCATCGCGACCGACCCGGACGCCGACCGGCTTGGAATCGCGGTCAAAACGGCAAAGGACGAATGGATTACGCTCACCGGCAATCAGATCGGCTGCATCCTGCTGGAGCATATCCTTTTCTCTTTAAAAAAGCAGGACCGTCTGCCGGAAAACGGCGTCGTCATCAAGTCCATCGTTTCCACGCGGCTTGCCGACGCAATCTGCGAAGCGTACGGCGTGGAGCTGGAAAACGTGATGACCGGGTTCCGGTTTATCGGCGAAAAAGTGGACGAATATCAGAGCAGCGGCGAAAAAACGTTTCTGTTCGGCTTTGAAGAAAGTTTCGGATTCCTCGTCGGCGGGCTTGCGCGCGACAAGGACGCGGTCTGCGCGGCGATGTTCGCCGCGGAAGCCTGTATTGCATATGCGCAGCGCGGCATGACGCTGTCGGACGCGCTGGACGAAATCTACGAAAAATACGGATACTATGAAGAAAAAGTAAAGTCCTATACGCTCGAAGGCAAGGAAGGCATGGAAAAAATCGCTTCCTGTATGAAGCAGCTGCGCGCCGACCACCCGAAATCGTTTGCCGGCACGGCGGTCGCGGCCCACGAAGACTATCTTTTGGGAGAACGGGTTTCCGCCGCCGGCGCGGCACAACCGATCGCGCTGCCGAAGTCGGACGTGCTCCGCTGGCTGCTTACCGACGATTCATGGATCGTCGTTCGTCCGAGCGGGACCGAGCCGAAGCTCAAACTTTACATCGGAGCGCGCGCAAAGACGCAGGACGACGTTACGGCTACGCTCGAATCGCTGATGCGGGATGTGGACGGCCTGCTGTCGAAGCATCTTTCCGTTTCGGTTGAATGAGGATGCATACCGAATGAAAAAGCGGCACAAACAGCCGCTTTTTTCGGTTGCGACCGATGCAACGCCCGGTTGAGGCGGGATTTCCATCGCTGGTTGAAGGCCGCTCAACGGATGCTTGAGCCGCTTTTTTCAAACTCAAGCAACGCTCGCTGTTCACAATATGCTGCCGTCTGGTAACCTTATGGCGAAGTCAAAGAAAGGCGGTTGAACAGCCATGCGAATCCGCATCAGGCGCAAGCCGAATCGAAAAGCCAATCCCGAATGGATCGAGCGCGCCTACAGGGCCATGCTGCTCGAACGGGAGATGGAAAAGAAAAAGGACCACTGGTTGAACATGCAAACGGCGCCATACGAATTATGAAAGGAACGGTAAGCGATGTTTGATGTAATCGAAATCGGCAGGCGGATCTCTCGCCTGCGCAAAGAGAAGGATATGACGCAGCCCGCGCTGGCGGACAAAATGGGCGTCAGTTTTCAGGCGGTATCCAATTGGGAGCGCGGCGCGTCCATGCCGGATATCGGCAAATTGCCGGAGCTTGCGGAAATACTCGGCGTAAGCGTCGACGAGCTTCTCGGCGGCGGACGCGGCAGCGAACTCATCACCCACGTGCTCGACGGCTCGGACGAGTCGTTTGTGGAAGAAGCGGACGTGACGCTGGAGGAAGCCGGCGAGGCGGCGCCCGTACTGAAGCCGAAGCAGGTGAAACGCATCGTGCTCGCAATCAACGAAAAAAACGAAAGGCGGGAAGACGAGCGCGGGGCGGGCCAGGATGGCAAAAACGACGCCGTCAGTCTCAAGGGGCTGCTGGCGATCGCGCCCTTTCTCGATGAAGAAACCGTTGACGAACTCGCGATGCGGCTCGCACCGGTTGCGGGAATCGGGAAACTCGCGTCGATCGCCCCGTTCGTTTCGGAAAAGACGCTGGATCTGCTTGCCGATCGGGCGATCGCCGAAAACGTACCTGTTGGTGAGCTTGCGTCGATCGCCCCGTTTTTATCGGAGGAGGCGCTAGGCAAACTCGCCGAACGCGCGCTGGACGGAAAAGTCCGCGTTGGTGAACTGGCGTCGATCGCTCCGTTCCTTTCCGAGGAGGCGTTGGGCAATATCGCGGAGAAAGTCATGGAAAACGGCGGACGCATTGGCGAACTGGCGTCGATCGCACCGTTTCTGGACGAAAGCCAGCTTGACAAAATTGTAAAAAGCGCGCTGAAAAACGGTACTGCGACCGGCGAAATTGCGGCGCTCTTCCCGTTCCTGTCGCAGGGCACGCTGAAAGAACTGGTAAAAAGCGCGTTGAATGCCGACGATTCGTCCGCGCTCGCTTCCGTCATGAAGTTTTTCAGATAACGAACAGAGAAACACGGCGAGTCCACATTACAGCGAACGCGTTGCAAGGCGCGTCCGCTGCTTTTCGCTCGGCATCTATTGACAAGAAAACTTGGCAGGCGTATACTGTTTCCGTTGACAAGAAAACTTGGCAAAAGAGAAGCTTAGGAGACGATTATGAACAAAACAGCTATGGATAAGGAAGAAATTTTGGAAAAAAGCCGCTCGGAAAACCGGGACGAGCGGGACGACGACGTCCGCGACAAGTCGTTGAGGTGGACGCTGGCAACGATGGTAATCCTTTCGGCCGTATTCGCGTATTTGCGCGCACAGCAGGGCGAAAGCATGATGGACCTAACCGTGGTCGTCTGCACGTCGGTCAGCGTCTCGTTTTTCTATCGTTTTGCAAAAACAAAGCGCAGGGAATTGCTGATTCTGGGCGTCGTTATTGCGCTGGCGGCGATTTTGGCGCTGGTCCGGTTTTGCACGGGATACTGACGGCAGGCGGAAGATGAAAGGAAAACTGGAGCTAAAAAACAATCTAAAGGTCGTCCGTGCAGAAAAGGGCCTTTCGCAAAACGAACTTGCGAAGATGGTCGGCGTGTCGCGTCAGACGATCAGTTCGATCGAAACCGGACAGTTCAACCCGACGGCGAAGCTTGCGCTGATACTATGCATTGCGCTCGACAAACGGTTTGAAGATTTGTTTTATTTTGACTGAGTTGCGGAGGAGGACCTTCTGGCCGTTTTTTTCTGCCTGCGCGGTCGAATCCCGGGGAAAACAAAGGATTTGCATTGCAACTTAAAAAAAAACAGGCGGGCGTAAACAATTTAATATATTGCGTCCGGTTCGGTTGACTTTGCTTTTCCCGGGGACTATGATGAGCGTGGAGCGAATGGAACGACAAACACAAAAAAATACGCAATTCGAAGTCATTTCAGGAGGACAAACATGAACGCATACATAGCGAGGGTAATAGGCGAAGTCAAGAAGAAGAACGCGAACGAGCCGGAGTTTCTGCAGACGGTGGAAGAGGTGTATACGTCGCTGAAGCCCGTAATCGAAGCGCACCCGGAATACGAAAAGATGGGCCTGCTGGAACGCATGGCGGAGCCGGAGCGGGCGATTTCGTTCCGCGTGACGTGGGTGGACGACGCGGGGAAGGTGAACGTCAACCGCGGGTATCGGGTGCAGTTCAACGGAGCGATCGGGCCGTATAAAGGCGGGCTGCGTTTTCATCCGTCGGTGAATCTTTCGATCATGAAGTTTTTAGGGTTCGAGCAGACGTTTAAAAACAGCCTGACGAGCCTGCCGATCGGCGGCGGCAAGGGTGGAAGCGACTTCGACCCGCGCGGCAAGAGCGACGGGGAAGTCATGCGCTTCTGCCAGGCGTTCATGACGGAGCTGTACCGGCATATCGGGCCGGACGTGGACGTGCCCGCGGGCGACATCGGCGTGGGTGCGCGTGAGATCGGGTATCTTTACGGGCAGTACCGCCGAATCCGCGGCAAGTACGAGCCGGGCGTTCTGACGGGCAAGGGCATGAGCTTCGGCGGCAGCCTGATCCGGCCGGAAGCGACGGGGTTCGGCGCGGTATATTATGTAAACGAAGTGTTCGCACATGAAGGCGATTCGATCAAGGGCAAGACGTTCGCGATCTCGGGCTTCGGGAACGTGGCGTGGGGCGTTTCCCGAAAGCTGGAAGAGCTTGGCGCAAAGGCCGTGACGCTCTCCGGACCGGACGGATACGTATACGACCCGGACGGCGTGCTCGGCGAAAAGATCGACTATCTGGTGGAAATGCGCAACAGCGGCCGCGACAGAGTTCAGGATTACGCGGACAAATACGGCTGCGAATTTCACGCGGGCGAAAAGCCGTGGGGTGTGAAGGCGGACGTGTACATGCCGTGCGCGACGCAGAACGACGTGAACATCGAGA
>CAYUUB010000053.1:0-10388 GCA_964447725.1 uncultured Oscillospiraceae bacterium | reverse complement strand
TCAGGTAGTTGTTTGCAACGGCCGCGATCTGCTTGCTCATGGTTGCCGAAAACAGCATCGTCTGATGCGGCGCCGTAACATACGAAAGGATGGATTTGATATCGGGCAAAAACCCGTAATCCAGCATTTCGTCCGCCTCGTCAAGCACGACGCAGCGGACGTTTTTCAGCTTCAGGGCGTGCTGCTGGATGAGATCCTTCACGCGTCCGGGCGTGCCGACGACGACCTGCGCGCCCGTGCGCAGCGCCTGTATCTGCACGTTGGCCGACTGACCGCCGTAAATACTTACGGTGCGCATCTTTTTATGCTGCGAAAGCATTTTGAATACGCCGGTGGTCTGGAGCGCGAGTTCCCGCGTCGGGCAGAGGACCAGCGCCTGCGGCTTGCGGTTCTGCGTGTCGATTCGTTCGATGATCGGTATTGCAAACGCCGCCGTCTTGCCGGTGCCGGTCTGGGCGATGCCGATCATGTCTTTCCCGCTCAGCAACGCTTCCAGGCTCTGGCTCTGGATCGGCGTCGGCGTATGGTACCCGGCCTTGTCGAGGGTGCTCCGCATCGGTGCGGAGAGAAGTTCGTTGTAATTCATATCGTTTTCTTTCTGTTCCGTAATTCCATAAAAATAAGACCATGCCGACGTTCAGGGCATCGTCTTTCAACAATTTCCCCGTCGTTTGTTCGCTATTGATACGTTGGAGCCGGAACGCTCCAAGCCGTACGGCAAGTGATGATTTCTTGCCTGGGCGTATCATCAATGCGACAGACAACGGAATTTCAGTTAATAAGCACAACCGCTTATGTTCGAGGCATCATAATACTTTTCTACGCTAACACAATGCGCCCCGGTTGTAAAGCAAATAAATTGTGACGTTTCCGGCCGGCGGGAAACAGGGGCCCGGTCCCCTTTGTACGGAAGGCTTTTACGCGGCGATATTGCGGACGGTTATTCGGTTTACAGCGGCAGAAAAGAGCCGCCGGCCCAAAACCCCGAAACGGCGATGCTGTCCGGAAAGCAAAAGGAGCATATCGAACGGATCGTAACCGAAAAAGGAAGACGCAGCACGAAGATTACGATGAAGGGCTGCAATTCTCTGCGTTCAGGGATAAAACGACCTGAGCCGGAGAATATATATTCTCCGGCTCAGGTTGCCTGCGACATGACGCGCAGAATCCTGCGAACGAGCGTTTACGCTACGATACAAACGTTCACGGCGCGCAGCTTGCGGCTGTCGCGCGGGTCGGTTTCAATGTCAAACGTTACCTTCTGACCCTCGGCCAGGGTTTTGTAGCCGTCGCCCTGGATCGATTTGAAGTGGACGAACACGTCGTCGCCGCCGTTGTCGTTTGCAATGAAGCCGTAGCCCTTTTCGGGATTGAACCATTTTACTGTGCCGTAATTCACTTTTATACCTCCAAAAACTGATCTATATTCAAAAAAGCACATGTTTCAAACCATCGAATAACGATGATCTGCAACGCGTGCGGTCAAAGCAATTATTCTGAATACTGTCGAACTGTATCATACGGGCCGCGAAAAGTCAACCTGCAACCCCGTATGTCAGCCTGAAATGCACCAAAATGATACGTCGGATGCATCTTCCGATGTGTGCAGACAGCACACCTTTTCCTGTTCGTCCGCTGCTAAAATAATCATGACATCTCAAAATACCCGCCCGCATGACATCGGACGGGTTCGAAAAGGGAACCCGGACGACGGAAGGTTCGGCGGCGGAGGCCGGCGTCTCCCGCAGCGCAATGAAATTCACGAGATACAAAGGCGGTTATGAATAGAAAAACGATTACAGGAGGAACGCAAAGTGGCATGTTTATTCGGACACAAGTGGAACGGGTGCAAATGCGAAAGATGCGGGAAAACGCGGGACGAAGGACACGACTTCCGGCCGGTTGAAGGAAAGTGCATGGAAAAATGCGCAATCTGCGGGAAAACGCGGGGGACCGAGCATGAATGGGACGGCTGCGTCTGCACCAGATGCGGCGCGACCCGGCATGAAATCGACATAAAAGGCGGCAAGGTTTTCGTTCTGAACGGCAATATTTACGTAAAAGGGAAATGCAAAAATTGCGGCAAAGAGATTCAACAGCCGCTCAGGTCCATACCGGCGAATGCGCTCGGTCAATGCTCCGCATACCGCAATGGGCGGTGCGCGCCTTATGGCAAGGACAGCGGCTATACGTGCAGCTGGCGGCCGGGCAACTGGACAAGCTGCAACGTATACATCGAAAATATGAAGTATTACCACTATTGGGACCTGTAGGCGCGCCTTCGAAATGCTGCCTGTTTAAAATCAACATACGGGTGCGGTGTAGCAATAAAAACAGGGGGGGAATGGATGATGAAACGAACAACCGTATTGTTGGCTGCAATTACATTGCTGGCCTTTCTGCTGAGCGGGTGCGGCAAAGCCGCCTTTGACGCCGACGGGACCATAAAAGCCAGAAGCGAAGACGGCAAGCTCCACAGCTTCCGCCTTGTCGAGATCGTAAACGGGGACGGGCAAATCAGCCTGTTCGTGCAGGGCAGCGAAAACGACCTCGTGTGCGCGTACGCCTTTGGCTCGAGCGGATTCGAAGGGCAGGTCTATATCGGCGCGTCCATCGTCTGCGACGGCCAGGCGTTCGATCCCGCCGAAACCATACCGTATATTTCCACGCGCGACGGCAACGTGGTCCAATTTGTGTTCGATACCGATGCGGAGCCCGAAAGCATCCGGGTTTTCGTTGCAGATTATCCGGACGGCGCGGCTGAAACCGAGACGGCGAGCCTGACGCTTGATCCGGAACTGTATATCAGCGATTCGATTGCGGCGGCGGGCTAACGGGTATGATTGCGATCGATCGGTGTACCGCCGGGCGTGGCCGGGCGCCTGAAAACACACGGCAGCAATCGTAATTCGGGAGGATGGAGAAATGAGGCTGTTCAAACCGGCATGGGAAAGCGACAAACGGGATAAGCGGGGAAAAGCGGTGGCGGAGATTTCCGACCAGGCGCTGCTGGCGGAGCTTGTGCAAACAAGCAAGTTTTCCGACGTGGTAGGCGCGGCGTACGACAAGATACGCGACCCGGCCGTAAAGGCGGAATTGCTCCTGAAGGAGCAGGGGGTTGAAATGTGGTCGGAACAGATGAAGCTGGATTTTGTCGATGCAGTAACGGATGGGGACCGCCTTGTTAAATGGATCAGACTGTTTCATATAAACGAGCAAATTTGCAATCATGCGCTGGAAAAGATCAAGGATCAAAAAACGCTTGCAACTATCGTAAAACTGAACGTAAGCCCTCTGTGGCTTGGTTATGACGTTCGATACCACGCTTTGAACAAACTGCTGAAAATGGAAAACGTCGAACCGGCGGTGATAGACGATTTGTTTGTCAATGTCGGCGACTCTTCGCTTCGCAACAAATTAAAAGAACGACTTGACTTGCAGACGGTGTCGCAGGAGGTGTGGTTGCAGATTGCAGCCAATAAGAGATTAGACTGGCCTAAAAGGGCCGAAGCAATCGAACGGGTAACGAACCAGGATTTCCTGCTTAAAATTGCGACGGACCACACGGAAAACGAGAACGTCGCCTGGAGGGCGGTTGATGGATTGCATTCGCAGCAGGCGTTGGCCGAAGTCGTTTTGTCCTCATCTGCCCAGTCCCGCGCACAGGAACATGCCGCAGACAGGCTGAAAGAGCCGGAAGCGCTCCTGCAAGCCATATTGAATGAAACCGTCGGCTTAGGGCGATGCCTTAGGGCGGCGGAGTGTATTTTCCAGCATAAGATGGCAGATGACGAAACCGGTCAAAAGGTTGTGGACGCGATTGCGAACAGAATACTGCAACTGGACGATTGTTCGGACCGAAAAAGTTGTTCCGGCATACTGGTCCGTCAGGTTCTGAAACTGGAAAACGGGCAGGAACGGTTTGGAGTAAAGGCTGAAATCAACACGTACACCGATGGCGACGGCATAGAATACCCCGTATATGTGATGTGGTACAAGGGAACCCGGATTTAGAACCACACCCTAGCTTCGATGCGATCGGAGGAAGGGAAACCGGAAAAAGACGTAAAGCCAGTTGCATAAAAACCGCCGGGTATGCGCCCAAAAGACTGGACAAATGCTTGACGTTTCGAATGCAGTATCTTATGATGAATAAAACAGTGTTTCATTATAGGAGCGTTTTATGAACGAAAAGACGTATTCGAACGATTATACGGTTGAGGCGGTCGAGAAGGCGCTGAAGATCCTGTCCCAGTTTACCGAAACGGAGCCTTCGCACACATTTACGCAATTGCAGCAGCGCTCTATGCTCACCAAGGGCACCCTTGTGCGTTATCTTTATACGCTGCAAAAAAACAATTATATCAGTTTCGACGACAGCACGAACACGTACCGCCTTGGCAACGCCGTGCTGGGACTGGGGATCGCCTTCCGAAACGCTACGAACATCGTGAAGGTCGCCGAAAAATACATGCAGCGGTTGTCGAACGAATACGGGCTCATCTGCTACCTGGGCAAAAAAAATAAGGACCGCATCATCGTCCTGGAAAAAACGTTTCCCAGCCAATTGCCGGGCTGGGCGGCCTTTATGGCGACCGAGGGCAGCGATCTGCCGCTTTATTCGACGGGGATCGGCAGGCTGCTTCTTTCGGAAATGCCGGACGACGAAGTGCGGCGTTATCTGGACTCGATCGATCTCGTTGCGTTCACGGAGATGACGATCGTCGATAAAGACGAGCTGATGAAGATTATCAGACAGGCCCGCCGGGAAGGCATTTCATATAATAAAGGCGAAAACGAGCGTTTTATTCAAAGTATCTGCGCGCCGATTTACGACCGGAGCGGGAGGATCATCGCAGGGGTCAGCGCATGCGGCTTTTCCGAACTGCTCGACCAGATCGGCCGCGGACTCATTGAAAAACAGATTCGCGAAATCGGATATCAGATTTCGAAGGAATTCGGCTACACGCCGGAAGCGTCATAACGGGCTTTTTGCCCTTGCAGATTGCGCGCCCGTGGGGCGAGCCGGGACGCCGCGTTCCCGGACCGCTCTATTTGCAGCCGCATAATTTTTACCATTTGTTGCATCGCAAACAAATGGTTTTTTTATGTCTGATTTGCGGCGCCCGGCTTGCGGCGCGTTCGCACGGGTTCTATCTGAAAAATCAAATCGTAATGCAAAAAAAGATGCGCGCTATCTATTGACAATTCGAGCAAATGCGTGTTAAAGTATATCCGCGTTAGAAAATAAAACATAGTTTCACACATCAAAACTTTGGAGAGAAAAATGGGACAGGTCGTAATTGCCGATTATTGGTTTGAAAACACGGATGAAGAACGCAGGATCATCGAAGGGGCGGGGCATACGCTTCGGACTTACCACTGCAAAACGGAGGACGAGCTGATTCAGGCCGCCCGCGACGCGGACGTTTTGATCGTTCAGTTCGCGAAGGTGACGGATCGCGTGATCCGGTCGCTGAAAAGATGCAAATGCATCGTCCGGTACGCAATTGGCGTCGACGTCATCGACGTGGAAGCCGCGACAAAACGGAATATCTATGTCTGCAACGTGCCGGATTACTGCATCGACGAGGTTTCGAATCATGCGATTGCAATGCTTCTTTCGCTTTCGAGAAAGCTCCCGCAGGTGAGCGAATCCGTAAAGAACGGAAGCTGGGATTACAGAAAGGTTCAGCCGGTATCCAAGATGCTCGGCAGGACTCTCGGCGTCATCGGCTTCGGGCGAATCGGAGCCAGGGTTTCGGATAAGATGTCGAATTTCGGCGTGGACATCGTTACCTGCGATCCCTGGATCCACGACGAACGTTCTTTGCAGCACCGCGCGCATAAGGTGGACCTTGAAACGCTCCTGCGCACGTCGGATTATATTTCGCTGCACGTCCCGCTGGACAAGCAAACCTATCATCTGCTGGACGACGCACAGTTTGCCCTGATGAAGAAGGGCGTGATCCTGATCAACACCTCCCGCGGGCCGGTGATCAACGAAGAAGCGCTGGTCCGCGCGCTGGACGACGGCATCGTCGCCGGCGCGGGGATGGATGTGTTCGAAAAGGAACCCCTGCCGATGGACAGTCCGCTGAGAAAGCGGGAGAACGTTATTCTTACGCCGCATTTTGCATGGTATTCCGACGAATCGGTAACGACACTGCAAAAGAGCGCGGCACGGGAGGCGGTACGCGTATTAAATGGTGAACCACCGAAAAATCTGATCAATAAAAGCATTCTTGGCAAGGGCATCTGAAGGATTGCGTTTTGCGATTGGTTTTCGGAGAAGAAAAATACAGGAGGAGAAAAAGAATGAAAAAACTGCTTGCTACACTCATGGTGGTTTTAATGACCGCCGCACTTTTGTTCGGATGCGCACAGACGACGACAACGGATACCGCGTCGTCCGACACGTCCGATACCACCGCCACAGCGTCGGAAGCGCAGACGGCTGAAACGACCGAAGCGGCCGCCGAAGAGACGGCGGACCCCTATGCGGATTTCCCGAACCAGACGATCACCATTATCTGCCCGTACGCCGCAGGCGGCGGCACGGACCTGATCCTGCGTGCTCTTGCGGATTCCGCGAGCAAGATCGCGGGTGTGAACATCGTCGTTGACAACGTGACCGGCGGCAACGGAATGACCGGCGTGGTTACGATGATGGACTCCGATCCCGACGGTTACACGATCGGTTCCTGCTCCGGCGAGTGGATATCCTGCTACAATTGCAACCTCGCCCCCGAGGGCTTCGATTACAATAACTGCGAACGCATTATGCACTACAATTTCGACCCGGCGTGCATCGCGGTCCCGGCGGATTCCCCGTACGAAACGCTTGAAGATTTCGTCAACGCCGCACAGGCCGATCCCGACGATATCGTTGTTGCAACGTCCGCTGCGGGCGGCGCGCACCACCTGACGATGCTGCTGTTTGAGAACGTCAGCGACACGTCCTATAATGTAGTCACGTACTCCGAGGGCGCTTCCTATGCCATCACCGCGGTGCTCTCCGGCGAAGCGGACGCCATCTGCGTCACGGCTCCGGAAGTCGCCTCCCAGGTCGAGGCGGGGAATCTGAGGATCCTGGCGATTGCGAGCGGCAGCCGTCTGGATAAGTTCTCCGACGTGCCGACGTTTAAAGAATGCGGTTACGATATTAGCTACGGTTCCTGGAGAGCGCTCGCGGCTCCGGCGGGCACACCCGACGAAATCGTCACCAAGCTGGAAACGCTGTTTATGGAAGCGGCCCAGACGGACGCCTTTAAAGAGTTCATGAGCAGCGGCGGCTTCACGATCGACCTGCTTGACAAAGCCGGTTTCGAAGAACGCTGGAACGAACAGCTCGACTTGATCGGGCAGGCCTGCGATATCTACAACCAGCAGTACTGACATCCGGATTCACACTAAACTGAACGGACTCCACGATGTGGTTGCCCCGAGAGGCTGCAATCGGGGCAACCACAACTACTAGAGGAGGTACTTGTGAAAAGACGCAACATAATCTATTCGGTCGTTTTGATCGCAATAGGCGTATTTGCATTCGTCTATGCGGGACGCTATGCAACGACGAGCGCGCAGTATGTGACGACGGCGGCTTTGTTCCCCCGCATCATGGCGGGCGGGCTGATCGTGACCGCGCTTGCAATACTGATTCAAAGCCTGAGAAAAAAAGCGGACGCGCCTGAACCCGGGCAGAAGAAGAACGCCTTAAAATTTCTGCTGTCGCTCGGCACATTTGTTGCATATTACTTATTGTTCAAACCTCTCGGTTTTATTGTGGACAGCGCTCTGCTGGTGTTTGTTTGCATGTATCGGATGGGCTGCCGGAAATGGTGGACGATGGCGATTTACTCGATTGTGATGCCTGCCGTAGTTTTCGCAATTTTCTATTACTTATTTTATACGAGCCTGCCACTTGGAATTTTATCCGGCATTCTTCCCAGGTATTAAAGGAGGCGAGACGCTTTGAGTAACTTTTTAGCAGGCATAAGCTATGTGTTTGAGCCGACGACGTTCCTCGTGCTCGTTTGCGGAGTGTTCGGCGGCATCATCATCGGCGCGCTTCCTGGCCTGACGTCCACGATGGGCGTGGCGCTGCTGCTGCCGATCACCTACAGCATGGACGAAAAAGCGGCGATCGTGATGCTGCTCGGCATTTACTGCGGCGCGATCTACGGCGGCTCCATTTCGGCGATTCTGCTGAAAACGCCCGGTACGCCGGCTTCCGCGGCGACGATTCTGGACGGCCACCCGATGGCGCAGCGCGGCGAGGCGGGCAGGGCGCTTGGGATATCCACGGTGTCGTCGAGCATCGGCGGCGTCATCAGCGGCGTGTTTTTGATACTCATCTCGCCGTTGCTTGCAAAGTTTGCGCTGAAATTCGGCGGCGACGAATATTTCGCGCTCGCGCTGTTCGGGCTTTCGATCATTGTCAGCATGTCCGGCAAACAGATCATGAAGGGCCTGTCAGCGGCCTTTCTGGGCCTCTTGGTGGCCACCATCGGCATCGACGACGTGACAAGCGTCGCAAGGTTTACATTCGGCTGCTCCGACCTTCTCAGCGGCATATCGCTGATTCCGGCGATGATCGGCCTGTTTGCCGTCTCGGAAGTGTTCCTGAGCATGGAGCGTTCGGCGACCAGAGAAAAAGTCGAGCAGAAAAAGATCAAGTTGCTGCCGTCAAAAAGCGACTTTAGGAAGTTGCTTCCCACTGCGCTCCGGGGCAGCATAATCGGAACGATCATCGGCACGATTCCCGGCACCGGCGGAGATATCGCGGCGTTTGTCAGCTACAACGTCGCGCAGAGGACTTCGCGGCACCCCGAACAATTCGGCACGGGCTGCGTGCAGGGGATCGCGGCTTCCGAATCGGCCAACAACGGGACGACCGGCGGGACGCTGATTCCGCTTCTGACGCTTGGCGTCCCCGGCGACTCGACGACGGCCGTGCTGCTCGGCGCGCTGACGTTGCAGGGCCTCTCCTGCGGGCCGATGCTGTTTACGAATCACGCGGACCTGATCTACTCTATCTACGTCGGCTTTATGAGCGCGAACGTGCTGCTGCTGATCCTGGGGCTGTTGCTCATGCGCGTCTATATCCGCGTGCTGTCGGTTCACGATTATTTTATCACGCCGGCGATCCTGATCCTCTGCGTTGTCGGCGCGTTCGCCATCAACAAGAGCTATGTCGATCTGATCAGTATGTTCGCCTTCGGCGTTTTAGGTTATTTCCTTACGAAACTGGAGGTACCGCTTTCCCCCATCGTGCTGGCGATCATTCTCGGGCCGCTTGCCGAAAAGAATTTCCGGCGTGCGCTCATGATTTCGCACGGCAGCTTCGAACCGTTCTACACGAGCGTCATTACGATGGTGCTTTTCGCCATAACGCTGATCGCGCTGGTCGTGCCTCCGCTCGTCAACCTGATTCAGGCGAAGCGCGCGAAGAAAAAGAACAAAGCGGATACATAACGACACACGATTCTGATATCTGAAATGGAGGTCGTTTGAAATGGAACTATTCTCTCTCAAGGGCAAGCAAGCCGTTGTAACCGGCGGAGGCACCGGCATCGGGTTCGGCATCGCGTCCGGATTGCTGGAAGCGGGAGCGGACGTCGCCTGCGTATACAGCCGGCACGAGCCGACGGAGCTGATCGAACTCGGTAAACGGCTGGGGCGGCGGGTCGAGCCCGTTCAGGCCGACCTGAAGGCGCCGGGCGGCGTAAACCGCGCGTACGAAGGGGCGCTCAAGGCGCTTCCCGATATCGGGATTCTGGTGAACAACGCCGGAATCTGTCCGCGTTCGTCCGCGCTTGCGTATCCGGAGCAGATGTGGAACGATATCGTCGCCATCGACGAGAGCGCCGTGTTCTTCCTTTCGCAACTGTTTGCGCGGCACTGGGTCGAGGCCGGAAAACCGGGGAAGATCATCAACCTTGCGTCGATGCTCTCGTTCCTCGGCGGGTTTAATACGGCCGCCTACACCGCAAGCAAGCATGCGGTCGTGGGGATCACGAAGGTTCTTGCCAATGAGTGGGCGCCCTACCATATCAACGTCAACGCCATCGCGCCGGGCTGGATCAAAACGAACCTTTCTGCGCCGCTTCGCAAGGACCCCGAGCGCGACGCGTCCGTAAAGGCGCGGATCCCGATGGGCGACTGGGGCGAACCGAGCGACTTCAAGGGGGTCGCCGTGCTCCTGGCGAGCGCCGCGTCCGACTATATCACCGGCGCGGTGATTCCCGTGGACGGCGGCTATCTTACGAAGTAGGGCGGCAAAAAAATGAAAGCTTTGGTATTGAAGGAGAAGGGCCGGTTTGCATACGAACAGCGGCAAATTCCCGCCTGCGCCGAGGACGAGGTTCTGGTCCGGCCGGACGTCG
>CAYUUB010000052.1:0-10394 GCA_964447725.1 uncultured Oscillospiraceae bacterium | reverse complement strand
GCGAAGTGGAAGCGCTCGTCAATCTCAACTGCAATATCCCGCAGGGATGCATCTATGGCATGGTCGGCGCAAACGGCGCCGGAAAGTCCACTTTTTTACGGCTCTGCAACGGCGTGTACCAGCCCGACGAAGGCAGCGTAAGCATCAACGGAGGGGAAGTTTTCGACAACCCGCCCATCAAGGAGCATTGCGTGTTTGTGCCGGACGAGCTCTATTTTCTTCCGCAGAGCAACATGCTCCGCATGGCGAAGCTCTACGAGGCCATGTACCCCCGGTTTTCCTGGGAGCGCTTCAACGAGCTGTCCGGGACGTTCCGGCTGGACAAAAACCGCACGCTGAACACGTTTTCAAAGGGCATGCGCAGGCAGGCGGCGACGATCCTCGCGCTTTCGTCGATGACGGACTATGTGTTTTTCGACGAAACGTTCGACGGACTCGACCCCGTGATGCGCAACCTCGTGAAGAGTACGCTCTACGACGACGTGCTGGAGCGCGGATGCACTGCGGTCATCACAAGTCACAGCCTGCGCGAGCTGGAAGACACCTGCGACCAGCTGGCGCTGCTGTATCAGGGCGGCGTCGTCTTTGAAAGCGACGTGCAGAATCTCAAGACGTCGCTGTTCAAGGTGCAGGTGGCGTTTTCCGACGAATATGACGAGTCCCGCTTCGACGAACTGGACATCCTTTCGTTCACGAAGCAGGGGAGCGTTGCGAACATGATCGTCCGCGGCGAACGTGGCCGGAGCAGGGAACTGATTACGAAGATGGACCCGCTGCTGCTGGAAGTCCTTCCGCTGACGCTTGAGGAAGTGTTTTTATATGAAATGGAATCGCTGGGCTACTATTTTGAAGAGCCGAAGGCGAAAGGAGGCGAACGCACATGAAGCCATATCTTGAATCGGTAAGGAGGCTTTCGCGCCTCGGCCTGATCCTGCTTGTTTTGACCACGGTCGGCAGCATCGTCGTTGCGATCCAGTTCTGCACGGGGGCCAGCCAAAGCAGCATTCCCGGCCTTGCCGACATGTTTCTGCCGCTGATGGTTTATACGTTTATCGGCGGGATCGTGCTTGCGTTCGACGGGTTTTCGTTTTTGACCAAACGCGCCGACAGCGACTATTATCACAGCCTGCCCGTTTCCAGGCGCGGGCTATTCTGGGCGATCACGCTCGCCGCGCTGACATGGGTTGCGGCGACCGTGCTGACCGGCGTGATCTTCACGACGCTGATCTTCACGCTGTCCAAAACGGCGTTCGTTCCGCTGTATCCGCTTGTCGCGGTGCCGTTCTATATCATTGCGACGATGCTGGTGTTTGCGGCGGCGGCGATTGCGTGCAGCCTTACCGGAACGCTGATCACAGACATCGCCCTGACGCTGATCGTGCTCTTTTTACCGCGGTTCGTACAGTTCGTGATCGCGCGCGGCATCGTCGCGCAGGCGCAGATCGTCAGTTGGATCGATTTGCCCTGGTACTTAAAGCCCGAGACCAATATTGCGACGGGGCAGGTCGTCGTGCTTTCGCGCGCGCTCCTGCAAAACCAGCTTTTCAACTGGGGCAACGTCGTGTATTCGCTGCTGCTTACCGGGGCGGAGCTCTTTGCGGCTTGCCAGCTCTTTAAGCGCAGACATTCGGAAATTGCGGAGCACGGCGCGAAGAATGCAAAGATGCAGACGCTGTTTGCCTGTCTTCTGGTGCTGCCGATCCTGCTTCTTCTCGCTTCCGGCGCGGTCAATCTCACGAGGCAGAACATTTTGCTGATCCTTGTCATCGCGCTCGGATGCTATGCGATCTATCAGCTCGTCGTTCTGCGCAAGACGAAACGGGTTCTCCTTTCGCTGCCGTGGTTTCTTATTCCCGGCCTCCTTGCCGTCTGCCTGTATTTCGGCGTGCAGATTGCGGGCGACGCGATGCGCAACGACGTGCCGCTTCAACAGGACGTTGCGTATGTCGAATTTCCCGGTTCCGACCGCGCGAGCGACACGGTGAGTTACGCGTCCTACCTCGTGTCGCAGGTCGACTTCGAAGAGGAAGACGTGATCGAATATGTCCTCTCGACGCTGCGCGAGAACGTGGATTCGTATAATCAGTACGGTTACTATAACTATGACTACGATAACTCCAAGAACTACTATGTGACAATGGAGCCCGTCAGGATCGTGCTGAAAGACGGCCGTTCGATCGGACGGATGATCACGTTTGTAAACGGAATTTATCTGGACTCCGTGCGCAGCGAAAACAGCGCGTATGCCGAGGCGATCCGCTCGCTGCCGCCGGAGGATTCGATCCGCTATTGTCAGAACCTGGGCGTTTATGACGAAAACTATAGCGACGGCGATACGATCCGGCAGGCGTTTTACGACGAAGTCGCCGCGACGGGTTATGTGCCGTATGACACATATGTAAAAACCGAACGCACGTATGACCGCTATACCAGGGACGAGATGCAGACGTACGGTTCGCTGAAACTGTACGGGTACGTCGGCATGATCCGCTATTCCAATTATTATTCGATCCGCCTGGCGTTGCCGGAGACCTGCTCCGTCTGGATGCAGGTGCAAAACGAGACCAGCTCGGACGAGCACCTCGACCTGCTACAGCAGATATGTACGGCGTCCGAGAGCTTCATCGGCGAAGACGATATGTTCGACATCACGTTCTCGTTCTACAACATTCCGATGAAGGACGGGAGCAAGCAGTCCAGCTCGTTTTACTACGATAAGTATAGTTACAGCGACGACTCGACGAGCCTTGACTGCTCGGACCTGATTGCGGAACTGATCGAAATCCTCAACAGGAGCACGCCGACCACCGACCCGAACGACTTCTGCGTTTACACGACGTGGAGCGGGCGCGCACTGGGCGCCGACGGCAGTTATATCGGCGCTGAAGCGATGGTCTATCCGAACCTTGCGACCGGCAGCGACCTCTACGCTTCCTACGGGGACGTCGTATACACCAGCAACGGTTCGACCATCTACGTTGGGCGTAACGGCTCGATCTATTCCTACAATCCGAATTACCGCTCGTTCACCGCGGTCGATCAGGCGCGCGTGATTCAGATTCTGAACGAATGGCAGGACCGCCAGAAGGCCTGGTCGTATTCCTACGATGAAGACACGGACGACGGCAATATTATCGACGAAGACGGACTGGACGCCCTTGAATCGTCCTTACCGGTGCCTACGCCTACGGCGACGCCCGTCGGCTGAAGACCCGGACCGTGACGATTTCAGCGCCGCCGCGCTAATTTGGCGCGGCGGCGCTTTGCTTTGTGCACAGGCGCTGTGATATAATCGAACGCAGACGCGAAAAACACGATTTCAAGCACCGACGGACGAACGGAGAGCGACGCATGGGAGAGAAAATACGCTGCAGTTGGGTCAACGAAAACTCGGACCTCTACTGCGCCTATCACGATACGGAATGGGGCGCGCCGCTGCACGACGAACGGGCCATGTACGAGCTGTTTTTGCTGGAGACGTTTCAGGCGGGGCTGTCCTGGATCACCATATTGAAAAAGCGCGAAAACTTCCGAAAAGCGTTCGACGGGTTTGACGTGGAAAAGATCGCGAACTACGGCGAGGACAAGATACGCTCGCTTCTGGAGGACGCGGGCATCATCCGCTGCCGCCGCAAGATCGAAGGCGCGATTCAAAACGCAAACGTCGTTCTGGCGCTGCAAAAGGAGTTTGGCTCGTTTTGCAGTTACCTCTGGAGCTTTTCGGACGGGAAGGCCGTGTTTTCAAAGGACGGCGCCTATAAAACCACGTCGCCGCTGTCGGACCGGATGTCGGCGGACATGAAAAAACGCGGTATGCGATACGTCGGCTCGGTTACGATCTATTCGTTTTTGCAGGCGGCGGGCATCGTCAACGATCACGAGAAGGCGTGCTTTCGCTATGCCGAAATCCGTTCGCAAATCGGCGAGGATGCGTTGATCGAAGAATAAAAGAAAAGTTCGGTTTCAGTTGTAAACCGGGCAGATACCCCGATTGGAAAAAACGATACAAAAGAATAAACGATTGCCGGCAACGGGGCCGGAAGAAACGGAGAGAAGCGAAACATTGGGCGGTTTTCAGTGGACGGACGCGTCGATTCGATGGATGCAGAACGCGTCGAACAAGAGCGGTTATTATCCGGTGATTGCGGAGCAGATTGCGGCGTATCTGCCGCCGTTTTCGCGCGTGTTCGACGCGGGCGGCGGGCTTGGCGACCTTGCGATCTGGCTTTCGCACTATGTCGAGCACGTCACGGTGATCGAGCGGAACGCCAAGGCGGTCGCAGCATTCCGGACGCGCTCCCCGCAGAACGTGACGGCGATGCTCGGCGACGTGTTCAGCTATATTCCGGACACGCTGTACGACGCGCTGGTACTTTGCTTTTTCGGCAAACCGGACCAGATATTGCCGCTTTCCCGCGAGCTGACGCGCGGCAAAACGTTTGTCGTGCAGTCCTGCGATACGGCGCGCGGCTTTTCTCTGGACGAATCGGCCAGACGCTCGGTCACGATCTTCGATCTGGAAGAGGCCGTCAGGCAGGCGGACATCCCGTATACGATGGAGCAGTTCGAGGTGGAGCACGGGCAGCCGTTTACCTCGCTTGAAGACGCGGTTGCTTTTTTTTCATATTACGATCGGAAGGAATATACGCCGGAGCAGGTGCGCCCGCATCTGAAAGAAACCGGCGACAAAACGTTCCCGTTTTATTTTTCCAAAACACGCAGGCTCGGCCTGATGACGTATGAAGCCGGGCGTTTCGAACGCATCCCGATGTAACGAAAGGAATCCCGCATGAAACACCTGCTGGAAACGATTCGGAATCTCCTCCGCTCCGGCGAGCCCGCCATGCTTCTGACCATTATCGAACGCGACGGCTCCGCACCGCGCGGCGTGGGCACGTCCATGGTGCTCTCGGCGGACGGCGTGCAGACCGGGACGATCGGCGGCGGCGCTACGGAATATCAGGCGAGACTGAACGCGCTCGAAATGCTGAAACGGGGCGGTTCCGGTACGCGCGAATACCGGCTGTACCCAAACGAACGAAACGATGGCGGCATGGTTTGCGGCGGCAGGGTCCGGGTGCTGTTCCGCTGCTTTTCCGGCGCGGACGGGACAACGTGCGTCGGGCGCGCGCTGCAGATGCTGGAAGCCGATGAAAAAGCGTATCTCGTGACCGCCGTTTGCGGCGAACGCGTCGGTGAAACGGACGTGATGACAAGGGCGCAGGCGGCGGAAAAGCCGGAGATTGCGGCGCACCTTGGCGAAAGGCCGGTGCTGACCGGGGACGAGGCGGAATGGTTCATCGAGCCGCTGCACGGCGCGCCGCGCGTGATCGTGTTCGGCGGCGGGCATGTATCCCAGAAGATGGCGCCGCTGCTGTCCTTTATCGACTACCGCGTGTGGGTGCTCGAAGATCGCGAGGAGTTTGCGGACGAAGCGCTGTTTCCGACGGCGGAGCGCGTGCTGATGCTTCCGTTCGACGCGGCGGAGCAGACGCTCGGTATCACGTCCCGCGACCACGTGATCGTGCTTACGCGCGGGCACGAGTCCGATTTCAGGATCCTTCGGTGGGTCCTGCGTACGGAGGCGGACTATATCGGCTGCATCGGCAGCAAAACGAAGGTGAAGCTCACGCGCGAACGGTTGCTTGCCGACGGCTTCGCGGAAGCGGAGCTGGACCGGCTGCATTCGCCGATCGGCCTGGACATCGGCGCGGAAACGCCGGCGGAGATCGCGGTCAGCGTCGCGGCGGAGCTGATTCAATACGCCGCAAACAAGCGCTGAACCATAAACGTATGAGCGCATTTCAAGACGGCGCCGGCTTGTTCTTAAATGAACGTCCGGCGCAGTTTTTTTTGATCGATATTGGATGCGGCGGATAGCCGCGCTCTTGTTTGGCGGATGCGTTCATGGTATATTGTAGGAGCGTAAAGTTGCATATTATCTTCGGAAGAAACGATTTTATGCAAGTTCGACAGAAAAGAAAACGGAGACCGACATGCAATTATATGACCTTCACACCCACACGAACATGTCCGACGCGGAATTCCCGCTGGAGGATCTGGTGACCGTTGAACAGGAGCAGGGCCATATCCTCGGCGTGTCCGACCATTTCTTCTGCTGCGGCATCTATACGCTCCGGGACGTAGCGAATTATCTCGAGGCGCTCAAACCGTACAACGTATACCGCGGCGCGGAAGTCAACATGGAGCATCGCTCCAACCTGCCGGACCAGCTCGACGATCAGCTGGATTACGTGATCGCCAGCGTGCACAGCATGCCGGACGGGCGCGGCGGGTTCGTTCCGCTGAATCAGTATTTTACGAGACGCTCCGGCTATACCGAATCCTATCATAAAAATTATTCGTCCGATATGAACCGGTACTATCTTGCATATATCATCCAGATGATGGAAAAGGCCTTTACCACGCAGCGCGTCGACATCCTCGGCCACGCCACGGTCCTGCCGCCCTGCGACGAACTGCACGGGACGCGCTTTCTGCGCCAGTGGGAGGATATGGTCATCAGCCTGTGCGCAACCAACGGCATTGCGCTGGAGATCTCCGGGCTCTGGCGCGCGCCGAACATGGAGATGATCGTCCGCGCGAAGGAAGCGGGAGTCAAGTTCTCCATGGGGAGCGACTGTCACCGGCATCTCCAGATCGGCGTGCTGGACTACGTCGAGCAGGCGATCGACGAAGCGGGCCTGAGCGAGGAGGACTTTTTTGTGCCGCGGCGGAAACTGCGGACGGCCGACTGATATTTCCTTTTTAAAAAGAATATATATAGGGATCAAAGGCGATCAGGAGGAACGGTATGCGAAAGGTTCGTGTTGCGCTGTGGGGTTTCGGCGCGATGGGAAGCGGGATCGCACGGGTGCTGCTTCGTAAAAAAGGCGTGGAGATCGCCGGCGTGTGCGATTTGCATCCGGACCGCGTCGGGAAAAGCGTCTTCGGCTTGCTTGGCGTTGAACGGGGCGATCGAGCGGATGTATTCGTAACGGGCGACATCGATCTTGCGCTGCCGGAAAAGGGCGCGGACGTCTGCATCGTCGCGACGGATTCGTTTACGCGGGACGTGTACCCAAAGTTGATCCGCGTGCTCGAAAAGGGTGTCAACGTCGTCTGCACGGCGGAGGAGATGAGCTTTCCCGCGGCGAAGGAACCGGAGCTTGCGGAGAAAATCGACCGCGCTGCAAAAGCGCACGGCGTAACGGCGCTCGGCACCGGCATCAATCCGGGACTCATGATGGACCTGCTGGCGATCTGCCTTTCCGGCTGCATGACGGACGTTGAGAAAGTCACGTGCAGGCGCGTCAACTCGCTCTCCCCGTTCGGGCCGCTGGTCATGCGCGAACAGGGAGTCGGGCTCACGCCCGGGGAATTCGGGCAGGGCGTAAAGGACGGTACGCTGGCCGGACACGTCGGCTTTGCCGAAAGCGTCGGCATGATCGCAAAGGCGCTCGGCTGGGAGATCGACGCGTTTTCCCAGCAGATGGAGCCGATCCTGACGGACGTCGATCGTAAATCGTCCCATGGGTTTGCCAAAAAAGGCAGCGTCGCCGGCGTGAACATGACGGGGCAGGGCAGACAAAACGGCAAAGTACGAATCGACATGGTGCATCCCCAGCAGATCGAACCGGAACTCGGCGGCACGCAGACGGGCGACTATATCACGCTGGAGGGCAGTCCGCGCGTGGACATGTCCATCCGGCCGGAGGTCGACGGCGGCGTCGGTACCATCGCCATGTGCGTCAACATGATCCCGCACGTGATCAACGCGCGGCCTGGATTGAAGACGATGATCGACCTGCCCGTTCCGCACGCACTCATGGGTGATATGCGCGAGCAGATAGAAGACGGCATTTTGAATTAAGACATTTCAAAGCGATAAACCAAACAGACGGACAAACAGAATAAGAGGTGTGTTCCATGGCCAAAAAAGGAGACTGGGTACGGATTCACAGCGTGGTGCTGCCCGCGGGCGAACGCGCCGCGGCGGTGCCGGAGGACACGCAGCGCGTCCCGCTGGAGCTTTGGACGAAGGGGTATCTCCGGCAGGATGCGAACCTGGGCGACGAGGTGCGCGTGGTTACGCGCACGGGGCGGACCGAACACGGCACGCTGGTCGACGACGCGCCGCACTATGAACACAGCTTCGGCGATTTCGCGCCGGAGCTTCAGCGCGCGGGCGACGACGCGTTTCGCCTTTTATTCGGAGGTGAAGACTGATGCCGAAAGACAACGGCTACGAAGCCGTCATGGCGAGAAAGGGCGACATCGTCCGATCGGCGGTCGGCGTGGATTACGCGCAGTTCGAAAGCGGCTCCATCGCGTTCGACTACGAAGCCATGATGCGTTCGACGGGCTATTCGCTCAAGGACGCGATCGAAATCCAGCGCGGCTACGCCGTCGGCAGCACGCCGCTGATCGAGCTGAAAAACATCACCGCGCTCGTGCGGAAAATTGCGAAGGACGGTTACGGCGCGCGCATCTTCATTAAGGACGAAGCCGCGAACCCGAGCGGGAGCTTTAAGGTGCGCCGCGCGGCGACGAGCATTTTCCACGCGAAGCGCACGGGCTATCCCGGCGCGCTTGCCGCGACCAGCGGAAACTACGGCGCGGCGGTCGCAAGCTGCTGCGCAAAGAGCGGGCTGAAATGCATCGTTGTGCAGGAATGCTACGATTCCCGCGGTGTCGGCCAGCCGGAGATCATCGAAAAAGCGCGCAAGTGCGAATCCCTCGGCGCGGAAGTCGTCCAACTGTCGGTCGGGCCGGAGCTGTTTTATACGGTGCTGCGCATGCTCGAGGACACGGGTTATTTCAACGCGTCGCTTTACAGCGCGTTCGGCGTGATCGGCATCGAAACGCTCGGCTGGGAGGTTGCGCACCAGTGCTGGGAGCAGATCGGCAAGGACCCGGACGTGGTCGTCTGCACGAACGCGGGCGGCGGGAACCTGACCGGGACCGCGCGCGGGCTGCTCAAGGCGGGCAGCCAGGCGCAGGTCGTCGCCGCAAGCGTCAACCTGAAAGGCCTGCACATGGCAAGCGACACGCAGTTTAACAAAAAATCGTTTACGACCGGGCACACGGGCTTCGGCATGCCGTTTTCCACCTGGCCGGACCGAAGCGACGTGCCGCGCAGCGCGGCCAGGCCGCTAAGGTACATGGACCGTTACGTCACAGTCGGCCAGGGCGAAGTGTTTTACACGACGGAACTGCTGGCGCGGCTGGAAGGCATCGAGCGCGGGCCCGCGGGCAACACGTCGCTCGCGGCGGCGATCTCGCTTGCGCAGGAGCTGCCGGAGAGCGCGACCGTCGTCGTGCAGGAGACGGAGTACACCGGCGCGGGCAAGCACGGCTGCGCGCAGCTTTCGTTCGCACGGCAAAACGGAATCGCAGTGTTCCTTGGCGACCCGAAGGACGAGGTGCCGGGCGAAAGCATCGTGATTCCCGCGCACCCGGGCCTGCTTCGGGCAAAGGACGCGGACCTCGGCCATATGCGGCGGTCGCTGATCCGCCATGCGGCGTCGACGGTCGGCCACGCGCCGACGGACGGGGACATTACCTTCCTCGCGGCGGAGACGAAGACGAACGAAGCGTTTGTAAAAGAAGCGCTGAAAGCATAAAAGATGGAATTTCATAACGTTACGGGAGATGCGGTATGAAGCGTGAAGACGATTTTTCGGTTCGGCACGAACACCTGAAAAGCCTGAGCGACGCGGAACTCGGGAACCGGTTCTGGTCGCTGACGGAGCGGCTTGTCGACCCGCTGCTGTCTCTCGGCAGGGAGAACACCACGCCGTCCGTCGAGCGGAGCGTGCTGCTCCGGATGGGCTTTTCCTCGCTGGAGGCAAAGGCGATCGTCGACGGCTGCATGGAGCGGGACCTGCTCGGCCACGGCGCGGGCAACGTCGTTTACCGCTATGCAAAACAGAAGAATCTCGACATCCGGCCGGCGGGGCTCGCATTGCTGAAGCCGGAGGCCATGGACGAGGCGGCGGGGCTGTTCGGAGGCGCAAAATGAGCGAATATCGTTTGCCGCCGGACGAAAACATCGACGTTTCAAAAATACTGGAAGACCTGGAGCACTACCGCCCGAGACGGCGCGGCTGGACATGGCGCGAACCCGCGCCGAACCTGAAGATGGGGCCGTTTACCTATCGCGATTGCAGCAATCCGCTCAAAGACGGCGTGCCGCTGCCGCCTGCGCACAATTTCGGCGACGTCGACCCGCAGCCGATGCCCGTCATCACGACCGAGATCGCGAGCGGGCGTTTTGAGGACGACATACGGCGCATGCGCATGGCGGCGCACCACGGCGCGGACCACATCATGGTCATCCGCACGTCGGGCCAGAGCCATTTCGACGGGCTGATCGAAGGCACGCCGCAGGG
>CAYUUB010000051.1:0-10422 GCA_964447725.1 uncultured Oscillospiraceae bacterium | reverse complement strand
ACACCGCGTGGGGGCAGAGCATGCCGAAGAAGGCGTTTATGTATGCGCTTCCATACGAAGCTTACAAGGAACACAAGGTGCGCCGTTATGGGTTCCACGGAACTTCGCACCGCTATCTTGCGGGTTGTGCGGTAAGTAAGCTTGTTGCGCTCGGCATGAAAAAAGAAGATACGCGCATTATAACGTGCCACCTCGGCAACGGTTCCAGCCTCTCCGCCGTCAAGGGCGGAAAATGCATGGATACGTCCATGGGCTTAACGCCACTGGAAGGTGTTCCGATGGGTACGCGCTGCGGAGACATCGATCCGGCGATCATGCCGTTTTTAATGGAGCGCACCGGCATGAGCGCCAAAGAGATGGATACGTATATGAACAAAAAGAGTGGCATGCTCGGCGTTTCCGGCATCTCCAGCGACTTTCGTGATCTGGCGGCCGCGGCGAAGCAGGGAAACGAACGCGCGGCACTGGCGCGCGAGATGTTTTGCTACAAAGTAAAACAGTATATCGGCGCATATGCCGCGACTCTCGGCGGCGTGGACGCGATCGTCTTTTCCGCGGGCGTTGGAGAGAACGATCCCTTTATCCGTGAGTCCGTCATACAGGGGCTCGAATACCTAGGCATCGATATGGATTACGATTATAACCGCTCATGCCCGCGTGGCGTCGATGTCGAAATCAGCAAACATACGAGCAAGGTGCACGTCTATGTCATCCCGACGGATGAAGAGATGACCATTGCGCACGATACCGCCAAGCTTGCGCTGTAAGGGCGTTTCGTGTATAATCATTGCGTTAAAACGATTCGGAGGAACAGTTATGAAACATATGCAGACCATTCAGAAACCCTGCATCAAAACAGGCAAAGACACCGCGTGCGGCGAATGCCAGGCCAGCTGCCAGTCGGCGTGCAAAACGTCCTGTACGGTAGCCAACCAGAAGTGCGCGCGGCAGGACAGCGAAAACAAATAAGCATCGATCAGCCGATCCGCAAAGAAAGGCCATATAGGGCCTTTCTTTGTCTGTTGGAGCGACTTTCATTCTCATATGGAGGAAACACCCTTGATTCACTCGTTTCAATTTCAGGACTTATTCATTTTGGTGGACGTCGAGAGCGGGGCGCTCCATCTGCTCGACGAAACGGCGTTTAAAGTCGTTCAGGCGATCGAGCGCGGGGACGACCCCTACGCCGTCGGCGTCGCTTCGGATACGGTAAAGGAAGTGCTCTCGGACCTTGCGGAGCTGAAACAAAGCGGCGCATACGATACGGAAGCCATGACCGCGCCGGAAATCCCCGGCGGCAGCGCGATCAAGTCGATCTGTCTGCACGTCGCGCACGACTGCAACCTGCGCTGCAAATACTGCTTCGCATCCACGGGCGACTTCCACGGCGCGCGCATGATCATGCCGCTGGACGTCGGCAAACGCGCGATGGACTTCCTGATCGAACACAGCGGATCGCGGCATCATCTGGAGGTCGACCTCTTCGGCGGCGAACCGCTGATGAACTGGCCGGTCTGCGTCGGGATCGTCAACTACGGACGCGAGCTTGAAAAAAAGTATAACAAAAAGATCAACTTCACGATCACGACGAACTGCGTCGCGCTGACCGACGATATGATCGAGTTCATCAACCGCGAGATGCACAACGTCGTCATCAGCCTGGACGGACGAAAGGCCGTGCACGACGCGATGCGCCCGACCGTCAACGGCAAAGGTTCGTTCGACGTGATTCTCAAGAATGCAAAAAAGCTCGTTGCGGGGCGCGGCGACAGGGAATACTACATCCGCGGTACGTTTACGAGAAATAATCTGGACTTTCTGGAAGACGTCAAGGCGATTACAGGCTATGGATTCGACCAGCTTTCCATCGAGCCGGCCGTACTGCCGGACGACAGTCCGTACTGCCTGAAACCGGAGCACCTGGCGCAAATCGACAAAGAATACGACGCGCTGGCGGATTATTATATCGAGTCGCGCAGGTCGCCGGAAACGTGGTTCAACTTTTTCCACTTCATGTTCGACCCGGAAGGCGGGCCCTGCCTGCGCAAACGCATCAACGGCTGCGGCGCGGGCACCGAATACGTCGCCGTCACGCCGGACGGGGACCTCTATCCCTGCCACCAGTTTGTCGGTATGGACGAGTGGAAGATCGGGTCTCTCGACGACGGTATCCGGCGTGAGGACCTTCAGATGGAATTCCTCAACTGCAACGTTTGCACAAAGGAAACCTGCAAAAACTGCTGGGCGAAATACTATTGCAGCGGCGGCTGCATGGCAAACGCCGTTTTGTATGGCGGCGCGCTCGACCATCCGCACGAAATCAGCTGCGCGCTGATGCGAAAACGCTTTGAATGCGCGATCGGCATCTATCTTACGGAACGGGCGTCGCAATGAACAACCGGATGATCGCGAGGGAGCCGATTGAATGCGACCCGGCGCTCGTAGAAGAAATCGTAAAGGCCGAAAACATTTCCGAACTGACGGCGCGCGCGCTGCTGCGCCGCGGCGTGAAGGACGCGGAAGACGCAAAACGGTTTTTGCATCCGGACGAACTGCTGCTTCACGACCCGTATTTGCTGCCGGACATGGCAAAGGCCGTTGAGCGGATTCGCGCGGCAATCGAAACGAACGAGCGAATCTGCGTTTACGGCGATTATGATGCGGACGGCATCTGTTCCACCGCCATGCTGACCGGCAGGCTCAAGCAAATGGGCGCGAACGTGGAATACTATATCCCCCTGCGGCACAGCGAGGGATACGGCCTTTCGGAAAAGGCGGTCCGGCGGCTGCATGAACGCGGCGTAAAACTGATCGTTACGGTGGACAACGGCATCTCGGCGTTCGACGAGATCGCGCTTTGCGAAGCGCTCGGCATCGACGTCGTCGTCACCGACCACCATAGCGTCGGAAGCGCCGTGCCGGAGTGCGCGGCGGTCGTGGCCGCTTCCAGAAAGGATTCGACCTATCCGAACCGGTACCTTTGCGGCGCCGGCGTCGCGCTGAAGCTGATACAGGCGCTCAACGACGGCGCGTATTCCGACGCGGAGCTTGCGCTCGCGGCGGTCGCCACCATCGCGGACGTCGTTCCGCTGACGGAGGAAAATCGTATCGTTTCCGCCTGCGGGATGCGATATCTGCAGACTGTTCCGGGCCTGGCAGCGCTGCTGGACGCCGCGGGCTGGAAGCAACGTCGCGTGGACGAACAGACCGTTTCCTTTGTCATCGCGCCGCGGCTGAACGCGGCGGGGCGGATGTCCACGGCGATGGTCGCCGTGGAGCTGCTGATCGGGACCGATTCCAGACGCCTGAAAACCATCGCGGAAACGCTCAACGACCAGAATCAGGAACGAAAGGACGCGGAGAACGATATCCTCGACGAAGCCGACCGGCAGATCGGGGAACTGGGCGATTTGGGGCATGTGCTGATCCTTTCGCATGAGGATTGGAACCCGGGCGTGATCGGCATCGTCGCGGCGCGCTTATGCGAACGTTATCACATCCCCGTGATCCTCTTTGCCGAACAGGACGGCGTGCTGACAGGCTCCGGCAGGAGCATCGATGGCGTCGATCTGTTCGAAAACATGAACCTGTTTTCGCATCTGTTTCTGCGTTTCGGCGGGCATGCGCGCGCGGCGGGCGTTACGATCCCGTCGGAAAAATTTGATGCGTTCAAAAGCGGATTTACCGCCCATATCGAATCGGCTTACCGTCCGGAGGACTTTTTCCCGCTGTACGAATACGACGAAGCGGCGGCGTTCGAGGACATGACGGCGGACGCCATCCGGGAACTGCAGATGCTTGCGCCGTTCGGCGAACGCAACCCCGAACCAGTTTTTCGCTACAACGCGGTCCGGTTTTCTTCGCTTCGTACGATCGGAAAAGGCGACAAACACTTTTGCGCCAGCGTGATTCAGGACGACCGGGTCCTGCGGGTCGTTGCGTTTGGCAAAAGCACACTGCTGGAAGCGCTGCAAAGCGCGTACGACTGGGATTTGATTGCGCGGCCTGCGATCAATCAGTTCCGCGGGCGGGAATCCGTCGAGCTATTTTGGACGTGTGCGAATGCCTCCGAAGAAAAAAGTCAACTTTTTAATGCTTTTTTCGAGCAAAGAATGTATAATGGAAGCTGTTCGAATGATACACTGGCTGCATGGTTTTTTTCTTCCGATCTTTTGCGAAGTGCAAAACTGGACGACGCGGCCATGCGGGCGGGCTACCGGAAACTGCAAAGGGCGGTCGGTGAAAGCGCACAACCGCTCAGACGGCTCATTCGGACGCTGACGGGAGACGAACTGCTCGCGTTATGCGTTTTTACGCAGCTTTCGTTTTTCATGTACGATCCGGATGAAAAGACGATTGCGCGAAACACAGCCTGCGCACAGCGCTCGCTCGGCGAAAGCCCGTTATATGAATTAGCCGTTAAGGCACAGGAGGCGTGAACAATGGATCTGAAAGAGAAGATTCGCAGCATTCCGGATTTCCCGATTAAGGGCGTACTGTTCCGCGACATCACGACGCTGCTGAAGGATAAGGACGGCTATTCCGCCCTGATTGACGCAATCGTCGAATCGCTGGACGGAAAGCAGGTCGATCTTGTCATCGGCCCGGAAGCGCGCGGCTTCGTGATCGGGTCCGCGCTGGCCTATGCGCTGCACGCCGGATTCGTCCTGGCGAGAAAGCCGGGCAAACTCCCGTGCGATACGATTCGATACGAATACGGGCTTGAATATGGAACGGACGTGCTTGAGATTCACAAGGACGCGATTCAGCCCGGCCAGAAGGTCGTGATCGTCGACGATCTGCTCGCGACCGGAGGAACGGCGCTTGCAACGATCAAGCTTGTCGAACAGGCGGGCGGAGAAGTTGTCGGTGTCCGATTTGCGATCGAGCTTACTTCCGAATTTGACGGGCGCAAACCGCTGGAAGGTTATGATGTGAAGTCCGTCATGCAATATTGACGCCAAATAAAACAGCTGAAAAATCAACGGCTTGCCGTTGATTTTTTCTACAATCCCAGCCGGCTTGTCGAGAGAGGAGGTGCGGCAATGGAACAGGAAGAACTGATCAGGGAGTTTTCAAAACAGTATACGCCCGAACAGACGAAGCTTTTTGAAAAAGCCGTCGCGTTCGCGATCAACGCGCATGCCTCGCAGCTTCGCGAGTCCGGCGAACCCTACATTGTGCACCCGATCGAAGTTTCCCGCATGGTCATGAAAATGGGCATGGATGCGGACAGCGTCATTGCCGCGATTCTGCACGACGTTGTGGAAGACGGCGACAACATAACGGTCGAGGACATCAAGCGGGAGTTCGGCGAGGACGTCGCGAAGCTTGTCGACGGCGTGACCAAACTGACCAAATCGGGCAAACAGACGTATGTCACCAAAAAACAGGAGCAGTCCGAAAACTTAAGGAAGCTGTTCCTTGCAATCGCGGCGGACGCGCGCGTCGTCATCATCAAGCTTGCCGACCGGCTGCACAACATGCGTACGCTGGCGTACTGCAATCCGTACAAACGCATGCGAAAAGCGAAGGAAACGCTGGACGTATACGCGCCGCTTGCGCACCGCTTCGGCATGGGCGCGATCAAAGGCGAGATGGAAGACCTTTCGTTCATGTACATGAAACCGGTGGAGTATGCGGACATCAGCCGGCAGTTCAAGGAAAAGCAGGAAGAGCGCCAGGAAACGCTGGACGAAGCGATGCGCCTGATCGGCGAACAGCTGAAAGAGGCGGGGATCGAGGCGAGTATCAGCGGCCGGCCGAAGCATCTCTACAGCGTGTATCGCAAGATGCAGCGGCTCAACTCCGGCATCAACGAGGTCTACGACCTGATCGCCATTCGCGTCATCGTGGACACGGTAAACGACTGCTACGCGGCGCTCGGGGTCATCCACGCGAGCTGGAAACCGATCCCGGGACGCTTTAAGGATTATATCGCAACGCCGAAGCCGAATATGTACCGTTCGCTGCATACGACGCTGCTTGCGCCGAACGGCATCCCGTTCGAAGTGCAGATTCGAACAAAGGAGATGCACAGGACGGCCGAGTACGGCATCGCTGCGCACTGGATGTATAAGGAGGGGCGCGTGGTACAGAGCCTGCTGGACAAGAAGACCAGCTGGCTTAGGCAGGTGCTCGAAGCAAAGGAGAACACGGAGGACAGCAAGGAATTCGTCGACAGCATCATGAAAGACTTCCTCGGCGAATACGTCTTTGTGCTGACGCCGCGCGGCGAAATCATCGACCTGCCGAAGGGCTCGACGCCGCTGGACTTTGCATACCGCATCCATACCAACATCGGCCACCACTGCCAGGGCGCGCGGGTCAACGGCTCGCTCGTGCGGCTGGATTATAAGCTCAAGACGAACGACGTGGTCGAGATCATCACGTCCAACAGCCAGCCGGGCCCCAGCAGGGACTGGCTGAAGATCGTAAAGACGCAGTCTGCGCGCAACAAGATCCGCCAATGGTTCAAAAAGGTCAACCGCGAGGAGAATATCGCCCGCGGGCGCGATATGCTGGAAGACGCCGCAAAGCGGCAGGGCGAACAGATTTCCGAGCTGATGAAGCCCGACTTCTATAACGAAATGCTCAAGCGCTACCATATGAGCGGCCTGGACGACATCTATTCCGCAATCGGCTTCGGCGGGCTTTCTGCCGGGCAGGTTCTCCACAAGCTTATGGACATCAAAAAGAAGAGCGATAAGGTGGAAGCGCTTGCCGAGAAGATGAAGAAGAGCGAAGCGGAGGAAGCGCCGAAAGGGCATATTCCGGTCAACGGCATTATTGTCAAGGGCGATCCGGGCATGGCCGTGCGGTTCGGCAACTGCTGCAACCCGCTCCCGGGCGATCCGATCATCGGCTATATCACGCGCGGACGGGGCGTGTCCGTTCATCGGGCCGACTGCCCGAACGTCGCGAACCTGCTTGCCGACAAGGACCGCATTATCGAGGTCGAATGGGCGATCAACTCCAACAGCTCGTTTAACGCGTCGCTGCAGATCGAAGGCGAAAACCGTCCCGGGACGCTTTCGCAGATTTCCGCGACGCTTTCCGGCCTTAACATCAGCATCCAGTCCATCAGCGGCAGGCCGATGGCGGACGAACGGTATATCATCGAGATGACGTTCGAAGTGGCCAACACGGAGCAACTGAACGTGATCATCAAGAGCCTCAAAAAGCTCAAGTGCGTCGGCGAGGTTCACAGGATGAACCGGTGACGTTTTGCGCCGGCAACGATACATCGGCATAAAGGGGAACAAAAAAACGCTATGCGGGCGGTTATTCAAAGGACGACGGGCGCGTCGGTGGAAGTGGAAAACAAAGTCGTCGGCGAGATCGAACAGGGTCTCGTCGTGTTTTTGGGCATTGAGCAGGGCGACACGGAGTCGGATTTAAACTATATCTGCGACAAGATCGTCGGCCTGCGCGTGTTCGACGACGAAAACGGGACGCCGAACCTCTCCGTTACGGACGTCGGCGGGAGCGTGCTGCTGATTTCGCAGTTCACGCTCTGCGCGGACGCAAGGAAGGGAAGGCGGCCGAGTTACATCCGGGCCGCTCGGCCCGAGACGGCGGTCCCGCTGTATGAAGCGGCGATATCGCGCATCGCAAGGAGCGTCCCGGTCGCGCACGGACAGTTTCAGGCGAACATGCAGGTGCGGCTTGTCAACGACGGCCCGCATACGGTCCTGCTGGACTCAAGGAAGGTGTTTTAATGCGGTTGATCCATTTTGTAAGCGGCGCGTTCGGCGTCAATACGTATATCATCGGCGCCGACGGATTAAAGGACTGCGCCGTAATCGACCCTGGCGGTGCGGAACCGGTGCTGGCAGCGCTGAAGCAGCACGGCCTTACCTGCAAAGCGATTTTGCTTACGCACGGGCATTTCGACCATATCGGCGGCGTAAAGCGCCTGAAAGAGGAAACGGGCGCGAAGCTGTACGTCCATGAAGCGGACGCCGCCAAGCTGGGCAGCAACCGCCTGAACCTCGCGGTGCTGATGGGCGAGAATGTCCCGCCCGCGGAGCCGGACGTACTGCTCCACGGCGGCGAGACGCTTTCGATCGCCGGGCTGACCATCCGCGTGCTGCACACGCCGGGACACACCAAAGGCGGCGTAAGCTATGTGATCGAAAGCGAGAAGACGATTTTTTCGGGAGATACGCTCTTTCGCGACAGCGTCGGCCGGACGGATTTCCCGGACGGCAGCCTGGACGAAATCCGCCGCTCCGTCGTGGACGTCCTGTTTGCGCTGGAGGGCGATTATAAGGTTTATACCGGACACGAAGAGAGCACGACGCTCGATTACGAGCGCACGCATAACCCGATCCGGAACATATAGAATGTCTTTGCGGAGCAGAACATGATTGCGATTCGAACCAACCGGCCCGAATATCGAAACGACATCGCCGAAGAAATTCGGCTTTTTTCCGGTTTGACGGAAATCGTGCTGTTTGAGGAAGCGGACGCCGGCCGGGCCGAACTGATTTTCAGCATCCGGCTTGACTGTAGCGACGAGAGCTATATGCTGTCCGCGGGAGCGGGCGGGCTGTCGTATTCGGACGCGTTTCAGCTTCCGCCGGGCGCGACGGCTCTGGAAAGGAAGCGGATCGAGAAACGCAGGATCAAGCTCGCCTGCTATCATTTGCTGAAAAGGCTCTATCCAAACGTGGAAACGCCCTGGGGCTCGCTGACCGGCATCCGACCGACAAAGCTGTTTCGCGAGCTGTCCGGAAAAGGCGGCGTTGCGTTTGCTAGAAAGACGTTTATCGAAACGTTCGACGTGTCGGCCGAAAAGACCGCGCTTGCCGAACGCATCTGCGCCGTGCAGTCGCCGTATATCGACGCCGTTTCCGAAAAGGATATCGACGTCTATGCCGGCATCCCGTTCTGCAAAACGAAATGCCTGTACTGCTCGTTTGCAAGCGAGGTGCTCAGGGATCCCGGGAGGCTGTCCGATTACCTCCGCGTGCTGAAACTGGATATCGCCTGCGGCGCGCAGATCGTAAGCGAGCAGGGATTGCACGTCCGTTCGTTTTATATGGGCGGCGGCACGCCGACGGTGCTGAGCGCGAGCCAGCTGGATGAACTGCTGACGTACGTTCTGGAACAGTACGGCACGTTCGGGACGGAATGCACCGTGGAAGCGGGGCGGCCGGACACGATCGATCCGGAGAAGCTGAAAACGTTGAAACGCCTCGGCGTAACGCGTGTTTCCATCAACCCCCAGACGACGAACGATGAAACGCTGCGGCGCGTCGGCAGGACGCACACGGCGGACGACATCAGAAACGCATATGCGCTTGCGCGGGAAACGGGATTCGACGCGATCAACATGGACCTGATCGCGGGCCTGCCGGGCGAAACGCCGGACGACATGCTGAGAAGCTGCGACGAGATATCCATGCTTAAGCCGGACAACCTCACCGTGCACGCGCTCGCGATCAAGCGTTCGTCGCGACTGAAACTCGAACTGAACGACTACGCGCTCGCGGATGCGAAGACGGCGCGGGAGATGACCGACATCGGCGCGGCCTGCGCGGAGGCGCTCGGCATGCGGCCCTACTACATGTACCGGCAGAAATACATGAGCGGCAACCTTGAAAACGTCGGCTACGCCACGCCGGAAAAGGAATGCGCCTACAATATCGACATGATGGAGGAGACGGCGAGCATCCTGTCCCACGGGGCCGGAACCATGACGAAGCGCGTGTTCGGCGGCGAAAATCGAATCGAGCGGCTGCCGAGCCCGAAGGACGTGCCGACCTATCTGAACAAGCTCGACAGGTTGTGCATGGAAAAGCGTTTGTTTTTTGGCAAATGAGTCCTGCATTTTGTAGGAGACCGCGTAAAAAGACTGTATGGATAACGATTGACAGTTTCCTGCCGGGTCGTTATAATGTGTTGAAAGGTTTTGACCGGGAGAGTAATCCGAACCGGAACGCATCAGAGAGCAGGGCGCTTGGTGTGAGCTTTGCAGCGTGGCTTTGGATGAACGGCACCCGTGAACCGCGCAGCCCAAAGATGAAACGTCCCATAAGCTGCGACGCTTCCCGCGTTATCGGAGAATGAAGCGGGACGAATGTATCAAAGAAGACGTTCGTTCAATCAGGGTGGCACCGCGGGTTTCCCGTCCCTATCGGAACGGAACCTGCTTTTTTTATACCGTAAGCGGCATAAACGCGGGAAATTTTACTGACGGAGGGGTCGATATGGCTGTTTACAAAGCACCGAAGGGTACGAAGGACGTCCTGCCGGAGCAGAGCTACCAGTGGCAGTATCTGGAAGCGCTGATCCGGAGCATCGTTAAAAAATACGGATTTTTGGAGGCGCGGACACCGGTGATCGAGCACACCGAATTGTTCCTGCGCGGCGTCGGCGAAACGACGGACATCGTACAAAAGGAGATGTACACCT
>CAYUUB010000050.1:0-10479 GCA_964447725.1 uncultured Oscillospiraceae bacterium | reverse complement strand
GAGGACGTGACCGTCTGCATCTGCGAAGGGCTCAAGGTGCGCCGCTGCCCGACCAAGGCGTTCTCGCTCACGGCCGTTTCGGAGGACAAGCCGCTGTTCGTCGTTGAAACGCGGACGAACAAACGCGTCCGCCTGTTTACCGATCAGGGCGCGATGCTCTCCATCCTTGCCGGAGACCTGCCGGAAACGCGTGCAACGACGCGCGCGAGCAACCTCGCCGCGCTGCTGCCGTTTGAAAAAAACGAACGGATCGTCGGGCTGTTCCCGGACGAAGAGGACGGCGACTATTACTTTTATCTTAAAAACGGCAACGTCAAGCGCACGTCCTGCGCCGACTACGGCGTCCGCACAAAACGTACCGCCGCCGTCAGCCTGCGGGACAGGGACCGCGTGCTCGGCGTGGAACAGAAGGTCGCAGATTCCATCCTGCTCGTTACGAAACTCGGCATGAGCATCCGCTTCGCAACCGATTCCGTCCCGTCCATGGGACGCGTCTCCGGCGGCGTGAAATGCATCAAACTAGAAAAAGGCGACGAAGTGATCTTCGCCGCGCAGCTTCCGGACGACGGCGAAGTGCTCACCGTAACGGACAAGGGATTCGGCAAACGCTCGCCCATGTTCGAATACGACCCGCAGGGGCGAAACGGCAAGGGCCTGAAAACGTTCGATCTCAAAAAGAACGGCGCGAACGGCACCTGCATCGCCGCGGTCATGCACCTTCCGGAGCCGAAGGACGTTATCGTCGTTCAGCGACACGGGACGCGCACTGCGATCAACACGGGCGACGTGCATATCGAGGCGCGCGCCGGCAGAGGGTCCATGCTCGTGGCCGTCGTGCTCGACGACGACGTCGTCGCCGTTGAACCGGCTGCGATCGAATAACCCGGAATCCATCGTGCAAGCGGAGCGACGAAAAACGCCCCGCTTGTTTTTATTTTTTATAGCGCCTTTTTGCGTCCCGTTTTCCCAGCAACCATGCGAATATTCCTCGTTTTAAATGTACTTCGAATTCAATTTTCACGTTCGTTCCCGCCGCGTTTCATTGACATTTTTATATAATTCGTATATATTCTAGGCGTTATTTGCACTGATACATCAATAATAAATTAGATTGGGATGGAATTGAATAATGGAACAAAAGTTGAAGCGCCGCCGGGGCGACCGGCGCGATGCAACGCTTGTGCGCGATCTTGACGCGATGCACGCGTTCCTGCCGCTGATGCTGCCGAACCGCGCCGACAACGAGGCGTTTATTCAGGAGCTCGTGGACATGAGCGCCGTGGAAGCATATCTCGAAAAGAAAAACGCAGAAAACCCGGAATACAAATACACTTTTTTTCACGTCATCCTCGCCGCGCTCGCGCGCACGATCGAAATGCGTCCGCGCATGAACCGCTTTATCATCGGCGGACGTTATTACGACCGGCAGCACATCTCGTTTGCGCTGATCGCCAAAAAAGCGTTTGCGGACGACGGCGACGAGTCTATCGTGATCCTCAAATACGATCCGGACAGCGAGAAGCCCGCCGTCGACGTTTTGCACGACAAGCTCTGCTCGTTTGTATATACGCTGCGCACGCACGACACGACCGACAACACGACCGATATCCTCGACACGCTGGCGAAAGCGCCGCAGTGGCTCCGGAAACTCATTATGAACACGCTTCGCTCTCTCGACGAGCATGGCAATATGCCCAAAGCGCTCGCAACCGAAGACCCGTACAACAGCACGGTGTTCATCTCGAACCTCGGCTCCATCAAGCTCAACGCGGGCTACCACCACCTGACGAACTGGGGGACGAACTCCGTTTTCGTCGTCGTCGGCGAAAAGCATATGCAACCGTTCTTCAGCGAGGACGGAAACTATACCCTGAGACCGGCGCTCAGCCTCGGCATCACGCTGGACGAGCGCATCGGCGACGGGTACTATTTCTCCAAAACGATCCGGCTTCTCAAAAAGCTCCTTTCCGAGCCCGAACTGCTCGACATTCCGGCCAAGGAGGCACTGAACATTGAATACTGAAGACATGACGAACATCAAGGCGCCATGGCTGGCATTTTACGGCGACGTGCCAAAACACCTGACTTATCCGGACTGCTCCATGTTCGACCTTGTCGAACGCAGCGCCGGCCTTTACCCGAACAACCTGGCCTATACCTTTATGGGTAAGGGCGATTGCTATGCCGTAATGGCTGAAAAGGTGCGTCAGGTCGCCTGCGCGTTTTCCGCCGTCGGCATCGGGAAGGGCGACAAAGTCACGCTCTGCATGCCGAACTGCCCGCAGATCGTTCTGTGCTTCTATGCGCTCAACCGCATCGGCGCAATCGCCGCAATGATCCATCCGCTCTCCAGCGTCGGCGAAATCGCCTTTTATATCAAGGATTCCGGCTCGCGCGCGGTGGTCACGCTGGACCAGTTTTACGGCAAATTCGAGGAAGTGCGCGAAACGGTCGCGATCGAAACGCTTGTGCTCACCAGCATTGCGGATGCGCTCGGGCCCGTCATGAAGCTCGGTTATCGGCTCACCCAGGGCCGCAAGACGCCGAAGGTGCCGAAAGACGCGGGCGTGCTCTGGTGGAAGGATTTCCTCGGCGGCGCAAAGAGCGCAAACGAATCCTGCTTCGTCGAGCGCAAGGGCGGCGATCCGGCCGTCATCCTCTTTTCCGGCGGGACGACGGGCGTGACGAAGGGCATTCTCCTAAGCAACCTCAATTTCAACGCGCTGGCCATGCAGACGGCGGCCATGAGCAACTGTTTCGAGCCCGGCAAGCGCATGCTCGCGGCGATGCCCATGTTCCACGGTTTCGGGCTCGGCGTATGCATCCATACCATGATCGCTCACGGAGCGACGGCGATCCTCGTGCCGCGCGTATCGGTGGAAAGCTATGCAAAGCTGCTGAAAAAGGAGCAGCCGAACTACATTGCGGGCGTTCCGACACTCTACGAAGGCATCACGCGGAACCCGTACATGGACGGCGTGGACTTGAGCTGCCTGCTCGGCGTTTTTTCCGGCGGGGACAGCCTTTCCATCGAGCTGAAAAAGAAATTCGATCGTTTTTTGCAGGATCACGGCGCAACCGTCCAGGTGCGCGAAGGCTATGGCACGACCGAATGCGTGACCGCAAGCTGCCTGACGCCTTACGATATGTACCGTGAAGGCAGCATCGGCCTGCCGTTTCCGGACACGTACTATAAGATCGTCCGGGTCGAAACGACCGACGAAGTGCCCTACGGTGAGGAAGGCGAAATCTGCCTCTGCGGGCCGTCCGTCATGATCGAATACGTCAACCAGCCGGAAGAAACGGCCAATGCGCTCAAAAAACACGCCGACGGGCACATCTGGCTGCACACGGGCGATCTCGGCACCATGGACGCGGACGGTTTCGTCTACTTCAGGCAGCGTATCAAGCGCATGATCGTCACCAGCGGATACAACGTGTATCCGTCCCAGGTGGAAAATGCGATCGACGCGCACGAGAAGGTGCTCATGAGCTGCGTCATCGGCGTACCGGATTCCTATCGGATGCAGAAGGTCAAGGCGTTCGTCGTGCTCCGGCCAAACATTTTACCGACACCCGCGCTCAAAGAAGAAATTCTGGAGCACTGCCGCAAGAACGTTGCGAAATACGCCATGCCGTACGATATCGAATTCCGCAGCGAGCTGCCCAAGACGCTCGTCGGCAAGGTTGCGTACACCGTGCTTGAAAAAGAAGAGCTTGAAAAGCAGGTCGGCTGAGCGAACGCGGCTTGACTGCGCGGCGGGGATGCGTTTCCCCGCCGCCGTTTCTTGCGTAAAATTTCCATTCAGCTTTCGGTAATAAATGTCTTGACACGTCCGTGGCGGTTGCCTATAATTGAAAAGTGCGAGTTGCCAATGTAGCTCAGTTGGTAGAGCAGCTGATTCGTAATCAGCAGGTCTGGGGTCCGAGTCCCCACATTGGCTCCATTTTTTCGGGGTGTAGCGCAGTTTGGTAGCGCGTTTGGTTCGGGACCAAAAGGTCGCTGGTTCAAATCCAGTCACCCCGACCAGTAAAGACTCCTATGGGACAATCCTATAGGAGCCTTTGATATTTATTTTCAATTGTGAATCCAGCGAAACGCCACCGGCCGTTACTGCGCACTCTTTCTTCGTTTTACGAAAATCGTGACAAAGAACAGCGCAAACGCAATAGCCGCCCAGGCCAGCAGGTTAAGGAAGGATTCTTGCACAAACTGCGCCCCGCGGTTGAACAGAGCGTACGACATAATCCTGATACCGGAAGCCGTAGGCAGATATTTAAAAAATGCTGCACCAGCGGAAAATTCCAGCGGATTCAGCGCGCCGGAAACCAGCCACAGCGTGATACTCAGGATAATCATCGGCGCAGGCACGAGCCTGAAGTCCCCCGCCTTCATGCCGTACAGGACGCCGGGAAGGCTGAACGTCGTCACAAGCAGCAGGAACATCAGCAGCAAATATACAACGCTCATGACACTCGGAAAACTCAGCCCGAAAAACAGCATATAACACAACGTCAAAACGATCAGCATCACGCCGGAAATAATGGTTGCCGCCACCCATTTGCCGATCAGGGACGCGGTTTCTCCGTTCGCAGCCATCTTGATGTAGGCTTCGGTCCCGCCTTCCTTTTCGTTTGCGCCGAGCGCTCCGCCAATCAGCAGGCCAAAAAAGACCATCGTCCAGATCAGAATGCCCGCCATCATATAGCTGGATCTCGAAAGCGAATCGTTCTGTAGGTTTTCTTCCACGACAATACCCGGCCTGGCGTTGGTATCCAGCTCATACAACTTGATAAAGTCGTATATTCTCGCCTCTATGCCGAGTCGGACATTCTTTGAAATGTCTTCATGTGCGGCCGTAAACTGTATCGTGAGCTGCTCCGGATCGCCTTCTTCAATGCTCTCGCCAAATCCCTCCGGAATGTGCAGGACGGCAAACGTTTCATGCATCTGAAACATGTCCTCCGCCGTTTCTTCATCCGTTAAAACCAGTTCAAAATACGGTATCGTGCCCGTTCTCGTCTCCATAACTTCCAGGAACTTCTCCGTCCAGGCGCTGGATGAAGCGGCGTCGTTATTGACTACGGCGATGTCCACGATTCCCGTGGTTTGAAAGACGCCGACAAACAACAGGCAAATCAGCAGCGGCGGAAAAATCGATACGAGTGCAATCGCCTTGTGCTTTTTCCAGTACTGAATCGATTTTTTTATTTCAGCCTTGATTTTTGCGCTCACAGTTCCTTCGCCTCCTTAACAAACACCGCATGAGCGGCGGCCAGCATTGCCGCGGCGAATATACCGGTTATAATCAGGTCTTTTACCATCAGTCTGCTGCTGACGCCGCCCAGAAGGGACGCGTTGATATACACCTGATAGAAATACGTTCCCGGCCAGAGGTCGGCGATATGGCGCAGCAGCCCCGTCCACGCCTCGGATGGCGCCAGCCCGCCGGAAACCCACCAGCTTGCAATATTGATCACCATAACAAGTATGCCCGCCGGGAGAACCTGCTTGATCTTCGCGGCAATCAGCGCCGCCAGGCCAACGGAGAACAGCACGCCCCAGAAAAAATATAGAAGTTGCATAAGCATGTTTTGGGGAAGATACCCAAATACAATCCACTCCTCCAGCAGGATAAATCCTGTAACAAGCAGCGCCTGTATAACGGCCGACAGCAGCTTGCCGCCGATTATATTGATCAGTTTTGGCGTCATTATAAGTTCCTTGATCGTGCCGTCTTCAAATTCACGGGAAATAGAAAACGTAATCGCAAGGCTTGCGCTCAAAAGCATCGCCAGCCCGAGGATGGACGCGCAGATGTATTGTATCAGGGGCAGGTCGGGCGAAACGTCCGCGATAAAATCCACACGCGGAATATTATAAACCGTGCCGCTCGCCTCAAGACCGTCGTTAAAATAGTTGACTGCGTTCTGCATTCTCTGAATGAAGTTTTTCGTCACGTCGTCGTTGATATTATTGATTGTAATCGAAACTCCGACGACTTCGCCCGCATCCAGCCGTTCCGAAAGACGGGCCGGGATCGTAATGAGCCCCAGCACCTCGCCGCTTTCAAACTTCTCCTCCGCAGCGGCGCTTTCCACCGCCTGTGCATCAAACCAAAGGGCTCCCGAACCACTTTTCAGGTTCAGCAGGTAATCCCTTAGTTCAATTGCGGCGGGATCGCTGTCTTCCATGACGATTGCAACCGGCAATATCTCCGTTCTAGCCAGAAAAAGGCCCGCAAAAATCGAGATGATTAAAAGCGGCGCAACGGACATAATGATCAGTTTCGGCTGCCGGAACCACATTTTCAGGTCGGCGACCATCAGGCTGATGATTTTCCTCATAGCAGTCTCCTCATCAATCCCTGAGTTTTTTGCCGGTGAGCTTCAAAAAGACATCGTCCAGCGTCGGCACCCTGATTTGGAGGTCTTTAATGGCGATGCCGTCCGTTTCATTGAATATCTCCGCAACTTCCGTCAACAGGATATTTGCCTTCTTTTTAGCCGGTATGGAGATTTGATACCTGTTTTCCGCCGGTCCCTCGCTCATCTCCGTATCGGCCGAATAATTTTTCAGCTTCGTCTGAAGATTCGAAAAGCCGGACGGAGCAATCTCGACTTCCGCCGTCAGGTGTACGCCGTCGGAATAGTTGGTTTTCAGATTTTCAGGCGTATCCATGGCAACCAAATGCCCTCCGTCAATCACCGCGCAGATGTCGGACAGGCTGTCGGCTTCGTCCATATAATTGGTATTGATAAATATGGTTTTCTTTCCCCTCATTTCGAGGATTTTGCTCCATATTTCGTTCCGGTTCTGAACGTCCACTCCGAGCGTCGGCTCGTCCAGAATAATGATCTCAGGGTCGTGAAGCATTGCGCGAACCAACGCAAGCCGTCTCTTCATCCCGCCCGAAAACGTGCCAACAAGGTCGTTTGCCCTGTTTTCAAGCTGGGCAAGCTCCAGCGCCTCGTTCACTTTGCTTTTCACGCTTTTTTTCGGTACGCCGTAAAAATTGGCATGGAACTCGAGGTTTTCCCTTGCCGTCAGATAATCGTAGATCGAAGTATCCTGCGTGACAAGCCCGATGCGCTTGCGAACTTCCTGCGTCTGCTTCAACGGGTCGAATCCGCAGACGCCGATTTCCCCCGAATCATATTTTTCCAGCCCGCAGATGATGTTCACCAGCGTTGTTTTTCCCGCGCCGTTCGGCCCGAGCAACGTAAAATTCTGCTTTCCTATTTCGAAAGAAATATCATCTAAAACATTCCTTTCTCCAAAGGATTTTTTTAAATTTGATACAACAATGGACATATGCCGTTTCTCCTCACCTAGTTGATTCTGATATCGTTCCAGAGCAATCTGAAAACTTCTTTTTTGCGGCGCTCCAAGGCTGCCGCCAGCTGATCGTCGTCCATAGGCGCCATATCCTGAATAACAGGCAGCGCAACAAACATGAACAAATCCAAACTAAAGAGATTCAGAATAAACTCTCTGGTATCCACAGCGCGGATTTCTCCCTTTGCAATTGCTTCGTTCAGCTTGTCCGTAAAAATTTTAAAAGGCGACTGCCGATATCCGACATAGCAGTCGGAAACCACGTCCCGAAGGTTCAGTTTCTGGCGGCTCAACTCCCAAACCAGGAACTGAAACGCGTCTTTCCGTTCGTAAAGAAAATCAAAATGCCGGTCGATAAAGCCGGATAAAAATTCTTTGAACGTCAAAGAATCCATGTTTCCGTTGAAAACGCTGCCGTACAGGTCGACAACAATTCTCTTCACGACCTCAAGGAAAAGCGTATCCTTGTCCTTGAAATAGTAATGCAGGAGCATTTTGTTCACGCCGGCGCAGTCGGCGATTTCCTGCATGCGGGCGCCCGCCTTGCCTTTCTCAACAAAAACCTTCATCGCGGCATTTAAAATATTCTGTTCGACTTGATTTTCTTTCATAGTGTCGCCGTTCCTTGTTTCATTTTCGGTTCAACCGTTTGGTTGAACCATCTGGTTGATGATAGCACCAGCCGTTCTTCATGTCAACTGTTAAAAGCAAAACGAGATTTGAAACCGGTGTGCTAGAGATTCGTTGATCAGGGTACAAAAATACCGTCCCTGTCCGAATCTACAGAGGCGGTACCCAATTGTTTCTGTGAAATACGCGAGTACTTTGGCTTTCAGGCGGTTTTGCCGCCTGAAAGCCAAAGTGAATTCGAAAATATCGCCAGCGATAGCCCGTTCCCGTCCGAAAGCGGGCGAAGATACCTGTTATTTGCCGGCGCCCTTTAAATATGGAAAGTAACGAAAATCATCCGTCAACATGTGTCCGATAACGACCTGATCCAGCAGGAACGAAAAGAAGGCCGCAAATTTGAGCTCGCCGGACAAAAACTGGTTATGGTGTTCGTCGATGCGCGTCAAAAGCCTGTCGTGCGTTGCGGCGTGCTTTTCCGCCTCCGGATAGGAGACGTCCCTGAGGAGCGCTTCTTCCTCTTTAAAATGAACTCGGATGTGTTCGATCAATTCCTTCTCGGCTTTTACGGGGTCTCCGCTTTCTTTATCCGTCATCGCGTCCAGGGTTGCGTTTCCAAGGGAAATGATTTCTTTATGCCTGCCGTCTATAATCGGATTCCCGCTTTCCCATTCGCTTTTCCATTCCAGATTGATCTTGACAAACGGGAACGCCTCAGCCCAGCCCAACCCCGTAACGCAGTTTCTGCCCTTGTTCTTCGAACGGAACATCGCATAATCCACGCGTCTGAACCAGCTTCCCTTTGTCTCGCCCGGGATGAACTCGGTCACGCCGAAGCTGGCCGTTACCGCCATTTTGACGTTCGGGTGCGAAAGCGTTTCAAATCTTCCCTTCAGCTTTTCCGCAGCTTTTATGGCCGCGGGCAGATTCGTGTTCGGCAGGAGCACGACAAATTCTTCGCCGCCCCATCTGGCAAAGATGTCTTCCCTTCGTATGGAACTTTTTGCAGCGCCGGCTATCCGTTCCAGGACACGGTCTCCGGCGTCATGACCCCAGGTATCGTTGATTTTTTTGAAATTGTCTATGTCAAACAAAATAATGGAAAGCGGATAGGCGTATCTCTGACTGCGTTCCGATTCTTCAATGACCTTTCGGTCGAAATAGTATCTGTTAAATATTCCCGTAAGGGCATCTTTGGCAGCAACTTCGCTGAGCGCCCTGTTTTTCCGATTCAGCTCCTCGGCAAGCTTCCTGAGCGCTTTTTCAGACTTCTTCAGCCGCTCGATCATTTCGCTTTTGCTCGCAATCGCCTGATTCAGTTGTCTCTCCAGCGCTTTCCTTTCCGTGATATCGCGGGATACGCCGAGAACCTCAAGCGCGCCTGTTTCCGGGTTCTCAATAAGCTTGACAGTGACCTCTATCTGTTTGGTTTCTTTCTCCTTTGAATAAATCTGCATATCCTTGACGCAGGTAAGCGCCTCTTGCCTTCGCTCTCCGCCGAGATAGAGGGCCACCATCCGTTTGGTGTTCTCCATCGCCACTCGATAGGTTTCTTCCGGCACCGCATCCGCAAGCGACTCCGCCATCGCTTCCTGCGCGGATATTCCCCTGAGTTTCCATACATTCGGGCTCATGTACGTAAATCGATTGCTCGCGATATCATATACCCATATGCATTCCAGCGCATTTTCGGAAAGGAGACGATACTCATATTCTAATTTTCGGAATCGCTCGTCATTCATAATGAGGCCACCCTGTAGAATCGTGCTTTGCGAAACGTATATTACTTTTATTGCAAGTATAAGCGTATTTCGCAGGCCCGTCAATTTCTATGTTTTTTCTGTTGAATTACTATAGAAGATTTGCTTTCGCCACGGCGGTCACGTCCGTTTCTTGCCGAAGCGGTCTGTTTGTGATAGCATTTTATTATATAAATGCTATTCTTTTGCCGTTTAAACGGCATCTGTTGCAAATCATCGAAGGGAGAAAATCAAATAAAAGACCTTATCACGTACCCAAAGGAGATCATCTTATGAACATTGCAGTTATCGGCACATCACGAAAAGAAAACGAAAAACGGCATCCCATCCACCCGGATCATATTGCGGGCATTCCGGAAGACATCCGTAGTCAGCTTTACTTCGAAAAAGGCTACGGATTGCCATTCGGAATGAGCGACGATCATATTCAGTCCCTGACGGGCAACCGCCCGCTTGAGCGCAAAAAACTGCTCGGCGGCTTCGGCGCCGTCCTGATCACAAAACCGGTCATCGAGGATTTTGAGGAAATGCAGGACGGCACGCTGGTCTGGGGCTGGCTGCACAGCGTCCAGCAGCGCTATATCGCACAGTTGGGCATCGATAAAAAGCTCACGCTCATCGCATGGGAAAACATGTATTACGAAAGCGGCCGCGAACTGATCCATACGTTCAGCCGCAACAACGAGATTGCAGGCTATTGCGGCGTGCAGCACGCGCTGGAGGTCGCCGGTATCGACGGCAACTTCGGCCCGG
>CAYUUB010000049.1:0-10533 GCA_964447725.1 uncultured Oscillospiraceae bacterium | reverse complement strand
CGACCTATGCGATGCGGCGCGAAATCTACGTCAGCATTCAGGATTCCGGCCCGGGGATTCCCGAAGAGGATATCCCGCATGTATTTGACAGGTTTTATAAAGTTGAAAAGGCGCATACGCCGACGAAACAGAGCGGAACGGGCCTGGGGCTATCGATCGTAAAACGAATTATCGATCAGCACAACCAGACCATTACGCTGAAGAGCGCAAGAGGCAAAGGATCGACGTTTACTTTTACGCTGAAGCGCGCGCCGGCGCCAAAACGCACGCAAACTGACGGAGGTAGAAAAAATGGAGCATAACGGATACTATAGTTCGGACGACCGGTCCGGCGGACAGGGTTCCGGTAAGAAAAAAGGCGGTCGCGGCGGCAATGCGTTTGCATCGATCGTGATCGTGATCGTCATCGTACTTCTTGCGTTGCTGATCGTCGGCTTGTTCTGGCCGAGCCTGCTCGGCGGGGAAGAGACCGTCGCCGAAGTACCAGCATCCGCGGTCACGCCGACGCAGGCGATTGAAATCACGCCTTCTCCGACGGCTACTCCGCAGATGGAGGCGACCGTGGCGCCCGAAGCGACCGCAACGCCGTATGTCGAAGAGGACCGCGAAATGCCGGACCTCGACGGCGTAAGCCCGGAGATCCCCAGTACGATCGAAAACCCGATTCCGGATATTTACGACGCGGTTTCGCCCGGCGTCGTCGGCGTTATCAACTACACGAAAACGCTCAGTCTGTCCGGAAAGGAAACCTATGAGATTTACGGCAGCGGGACCGGTTTCGTCGTTTCGAGCGAGGGATATATCCTCACGAACGCACACGTCGTTGAGGACGCGGACAAGGTGACCGTGAAGATCGACGGCGAGGACGAAGAACGCGACGCGACCGTGGTCGGCTCCGACACTGAGACGGATATCGCCGTACTAAAGGTTGAAGGTGTAACGCTCCAGCCGCTGGAACTGGGCGATTCGGATTCCGTTCGCGTCGGCGAATATGTTCTTGCCATCGGCAACCCGCTTTCGACGGACGAGCTGGCCAATACCCTGACGTTCGGCATCATCAGCGCCACGTCCCGCGAAATTACGATCGATAACTACACGAACACCTATCTGCAGACGGACGCCGCCATCAATTTCGGTAACAGCGGCGGGCCGTTGATCAACATGCAGGGCCAGGTGATCGGTATCAACAGCGCAAAGACCATCACGGCCGGATATGACGAATACGGCAATGCGGTCAGCGCCGAAGGCATCGGATTCGCGCTGCCTATCAATCAGGCGAAAAAGATCATGCAAATCCTGATTACGGTAGGGTACGTGGAACGTCCGGGAATTGGCATTACGGTCGGCACCATGACCGAAGAAATGGCGGAGGAAGCCGGGGAAGGAACGCCGGTCGGCGCGTATGTCGAAAGCGTCGTCAAGGACCGCCCTGCCGATCTGGCCGGAATCCAGGCGGGCGATATCATCGTTGAAGCGAACGGAAAGACGATTACGGACCACGAGGAACTGGTCGACATCGTGCTCGACTGCATGATTGGCGACGAATTGCAGGTTAAGGTATATCGCGACGGCGAATACCTCGATCTGACGATCGTGATCGGCAACAAGACCGATATGGACTTTGACGATATTGTCGGTGACGATCTGGAAACACCCGCTCCATAAAGCAAAGGATGCATACAGACGAGGAACCCGGTTCGGGTTCCTCGTCTTGCGTTATTATTATGAAGAATTTTATGAATTTTGAAGCGTTTGATAAAGGTGCACTGCGTATCCGTCGAGCCCGTCGCTGAGCGTTGCGCCGATTCGGGTCGAATGCAGCCGCTCCATCAGATACATCAGGATTACGCCGCCCTGTAAAATGACGTCATGCCGGTTTTTGAGCAGCGGAATAACGGCGCGCGCTTCGTCGCCCATGTTGCTCAGCGCCTGCAGCGTTGCGCAGAGGTCGAGAAACTGTATGGTCTTTTCGCCGTGCCATTCGCTAAACGACGTCGTGCCTTCGCAAAGCAGCGCAAGCGTCGTAATGGTCCCGCCGACGCCGAGCAGGATATTTTGCGCTGACCGGTGCGAACCGGGCAGGCCTTTCGCATCGGGCCTGTCGTCCTGCTCCGGCGTGCCGAACAGACCGGACAAAACGGGACGGAGTATTTCCGATATGGACTTTAAGTCGTCGTAGGGCGCAAGGTCCTTTGCGCGCACGCAGCCGATCGGCCAGCTTTCGCGCGAACCGGCGCGAACGATCTGCGTGCTGCCGCCGCCGATATCCAGTATGGTCCGCTTTCCGGACGGGTCGGCTCCGCGTTGCGCAAAATCGGCTTCTTCGGCGCCGCTGAGCACACGGACATGGCCCGCGCCGATGATCTCTTCGATGCTGCGGACGAAATCGTGCCTGTTGGTCGCGTCGCGCACCGCACTGGTGGCGTATGCGTAGCAACCAAAGCCGCACGCGGATAATTCCTGATAGATGGAACGAATCACTAAAAGAGACTGGCGCATTCGTGCCTCGGAGAGGGCGCCGCTTTCGGCAAGGCCTTCCGCCAGACGCGTCGTGTAGACGTGCTTGCTCTTGATTTCCGGCCCGATGCCGTTTTCGTCGTAGAGCTTCGCAGTCCGTATGGAGTTGCTTCCGATATCGAAAATGAGCAGTTTCATGGCGCAAACGTAATGATCGGGACATCGCCGTTGTCGGGCGTCGGGGAAGGCTCCGGCGTCGGACTCGGCGTCGGGGTAAACGTCGGCGTCGGCGAACCGAGGGGAAGGTCGCCCGCGGTTTCCGCAGTCACGACGTTTTGCGTTTCGGTGTCGTCGTCGTAAAACTTCCAGTCGTCGCTGAAAACGTATCCCAGCTTTTCGCGCGCATATTGAATCAGATAGTCTGTCGTCTGCATGTATTCGAGCATGCGTTCAAGACGTTCTTCCTCGACATTCAGATCGTCGAGATCGGCTTGCAACTCCACCTTTTCTTCGGCGATGGTCTTCAGCTGCGTTTGCTGGGACAGATAAACGCCGCCCAGAACGAAGAACGTCAGGATGAAAAACAAAATGATATAACGCGGCCGGATTCGTATACCGCTTTTGGGTTTGTCGAACGCTCTGTTTGCCATGCTGTGTATCATAGCATAACGGCGCTAAAAAGGAAAGAGAGCGGGAAAATGGTTTTCAAAAAGGTTACAGTGCCATGACGGAAACTGTACGCAATCAAAACAAATGCATGCTAAAATATAAAAAACTGTGGTAAAATGTCGCAAGTGTGATTATAATACACAGAAGTATATTGAAAGAGAAATGGAGACGGTGAGACGTTCGTGCGAAAATCATGTCGAACGTACGAATGGAATCAACGATTCGATAGAGGGACGATGGAAAGGCGGTTTTTTATATAAAAATCGTTACATTGACCGAAACGAACGATGAATCGTAGGAATGTTGTGAAATAAAAGCAACACGTATTGACAAATATGTCGCCTAAGGATATGATTTTCCCATCCAAGAAGTCACATCCTTACATCTTCTTGATTTCGTTGATAGGTAACGTTTCTTACCGCAGAGAGGAGTTTACAGTTGAACAGGGATCAGTTGGAGGCTAAGAGCCTTGGAGATTTGCGTGAAATCGCAAAGCTGCAAGGTGTTAAATCTATTACCAAATACAGAAAAAGCGAACTGGTGGATATCATAATGGCGGGAGGCAAAACGCCTTCTTCTTCGGATACGTCCGAAGAGCAGGAAAATGAAGACGATCTGGAGGCTCAGGCGGAAAGAGAGTCGAACGAACGGCATAACGCCGAACCCGATTATTCCAGCCAGCGGACGCAGCCGGCCGCGCAGGAAGGCGGTTACCGCCGCTCCAGTTATTCGCCGCGCCCGTATCAGCACAGGCAATATTACGACAACCGCTCCCAGGGCGGCTATCAGCGCCGGCAGTATTCTCCTCAGCAAGGCGGCTACCAGCAGCAGAGCGGCTATCAACAGCGCGGTTTTCAGCAGCAGGGCGGGTACCAGCAGAGCGGCTATCAACAGGGGAACTATCAGCAAAACGGCTATCAGCAGGGTAATTCCTATTCGCAAAACAACTATGGCGGCAGCCAGGACGGGTATGAAGACGACCGGCACTATCGCCCGCGCAATAACGAAGGTTACTATAATAAGGATTACGGGACCAGCAACCCGGCCGTTCCCGAAATCCTGCAGACCGGCGAATGCGGGGACGCGGAGGGCGTGCTGGAAGTGCTGCCGGACGGATACGGTTTCCTGAGAAGCGAAAACTATCTTTCGGGACAGAACGACGTATACGTCTCCATTGCCCAGATCCGGCGTTTCAGCCTGCGCACGGGCGACATGGTCACCGGCAAGACGCGGCCTTCCAAGGAAGGGGAGCGTTTTCTTGCGCTCCTGTATATCACCGCGGTGAACGGCGCGCCGCCGGAAAACATCGTTGACAGGACCCCGTTTGAGCAGCTCGTCCCGATCTTTCCGAACGAACGCTATACGCTCGAATGCGCAGGCGCAAAGAATCTCGCCATCCGCCTGATCGACCTGATCGCGCCGATTGGGAAAGGTCAGCGCGCAATGATCGTTTCCCAGCCGAAGGCCGGCAAAACGACGCTCCTAAAGAACATCGCCAAGGGCATCACGACGAACTATCCCGACTCGCACCTGATCGTGCTGCTGATCGACGAGCGGCCCGAGGAAGTGACGGACATGCAGCGCTCGATCAAGGGCGAGGTGCTGTATTCGACGTTCGACGAGCTGCCGGAGCACCACACCCGCGTGGCGGAGATGGTGCAGGAGCGCGCGATGCGCCTTGTTGAAATGGGCAAGGACGTTGTCATTCTGCTCGACAGCCTGACCCGCCTTGCGCGCGCATATAACCTTACGATCCCGCCGACGGGCCGCACGCTGTCCGGCGGCATGGACCCGGGCGCGCTGCATAAACCGAAGCGCTTCTTCGGCGCTGCGCGCAATATCGAAAACGGCGGAAGCCTGACCGTCGTCGCGACGGCACTGACCGAGACCGGCAGCCGCATGGACGACATGGTCTACGAGGAGTTCAAGGGCACGGGCAACATGGAGATCCACCTTGACCGCAAGCTCAGCGAAAAACGCATCTTCCCGGCGATCGATATCTATAAGTCCGGCACGCGCAGGGAAGACCTTCTGCTTTCCAAGGAGGAGCTCGAAGCGGTACAGACCATCCGCCGCGTGCTGGCGGGCGGAAATCCTGCGGAAGTGACGGAACACCTGATCGCCATGCTGGAAAAGACGAACACCAACGAAGAATTTTTGCAGCGGCTGAAGGACTGGATCAATATTTATGAAAAGGACGGCTATACGACGATGTCGACAAGCCGTTATGGGAAATAATCGAATCGGCGGCCCGGCGGCGTGTTTTCTTTGCCGCAGCGGCGTATAAAACCGGCATTATTTTGAAATAATTCGAAAAACAGTTGATTTTTCGGGTGCCGCTCGTTATAATAGCCGATGGTAGTGTTTTAAAGGAGTGAACAAACATGAAGAAAGGCATCCATCCGAACTACGGCGAAGCTACGGTCCGTTGCGCCTGCGGCGAAACCTTTACGACCGGTTCCACCAAGGAAGAGCTGACCGTTGAAATTTGCAGCAAGTGCCATCCGTTTTTCACCGGCAAGCAAAAGCTTGTGGACAGCGGCGGACGTGTAGATCGTTTCAAGAAGCGTTACGGTCTGTAAGACAAAAGCGAAAGCCTTCCCACAAGGGGAGGTTTTTTCTTGTCCGAAACCACCACATATGGTAAAATATTCTAAATCGGTCGCATATGATACGGGAGATTTTTCATACTGCGAGTCGGAAAACATGAGGATAGTAAAGGAATGAAGAGATGCTCGGTTGGCGGCCAGGCTGTCATGGAAGGCGTTATGATGCGTACGCCGGACGGCGACGTTGCGCTAGCGGTTCGAAAGGCCGACGGCACGATTGAAACGGAATACGAGCCGAAAAAAAAGAAGACAGTCCACCCTGCGCTGAAATGGCCGATCATTCGCGGCGGTGTTGCGTTTGTAGACGCGCTTGCGACGGGCATGAAGATGACGACGCGTTCGGCCGAACTTTACGGCGAGGAGATCGACGAAGAACCGAGCCGGTTTGAAAAATGGATCGCGGAGAAGACGGGGAAAAGCGCAATGGACGTCGCGATCGTCGTGGCCGTCGTGCTGGCGGTCGGTCTGGCGATTGCCCTGTTCGTCTTCCTGCCGTCCCTGACGACGCAGCTCATCCCGTGGAAGGACACCGCGCCGCGGATTTGGAAGAGCCTGACGGAAGGCTTTGTCCGCCTGCTGATCTTTTTGCTGTATATTACGTCTATTTCGCTGATGAAGGATATTCGCCGCGTTTACATGTACCACGGCGCCGAGCATAAGACGATCGCCTGTTACGAACACGAAGCGGAACTCACGCCGGAGAACGCCATGAAATATTCAAGGCTGCATCCGCGCTGCGGGACGAATTACCTGTTTCTTGTTATGGCGGTTTCCATCCTGTTTTTCGCAGCCCTGCCGTATACGGAAAACCTGCTGTTAAGACTGCTGACGCGGCTTCTGTTTTTGCCGCTGGTCGCCGGCCTTGCATACGAGGTGCTCAAGCTCGCGGCGGCATCCGACAAGCTTTGGGCGCGCATCATTCGCGCTCCCGGGCTGGGGTTGCAATATCTGACGACCCGCGAACCGACCCCGGACATGATCGAAGTTGCGATCGAGGCGTTCAATCTTGCCATGAACGGCGGAAAAGATATGCCGGACGGAGAACGACCCGCCTGCGACGCGGCCGATCCGGAGCCGGACGAAACAAAAACGGAAAAGGAGCCTGAGGCGGAGTGACCATGACGGTTTCAGAAACGGTGCGGCTGACGAAGCTGCGTCTTGAACCGATCGCAAAGGAAGAAAGCCTGCAGCAGGCGAAACTGCTTGTCGCCGCGGTCATCGGTGCGGAAGCTTCCGCACTGTCGGTCCATTCGTGGATGGAGATCAACGATGAACAGCTTCGTATCCTGGGCGAACTGATCGAACGACGTGAAAAGGGCGAACCGCTGCAGTATATCCTGGGCGAATGGGAGTTTATGGGCCTGCCGTTTAACGTGGACGAGCGCGCGCTGATTCCGCGGCAGGATACGGAGTTGCTCTGCGAAACCGCGCTGGAACGAATCCGCAATTACGCCTATCGCGACGTGCTGGACCTTTGCACGGGCAGCGGATGCGTTGCGGTTGCGCTGCAAAAGCTTGCGGGCGTAAATGTCACCGCGGGCGATATCAGCGGGGACGCGCTGGAGCTGGCAAAGGAAAACGCCGAAATCAACGACGCCGAGGTCACGTTCGTCGCAAGCGACATGTTCGGCGGCATCGAAGGCGCGTTCGACCTGATTACGTGCAACCCGCCGTACCTGTCCGGGAAGGACATGGAACAACTGCAAAAAGAAATTACGTTTGAACCGGCTGTCGCGCTGTACGGCGGCGTTGACGGGCTGGACGCCTATCGGAAAATCGCGGCGGAATACAAGCCGCACCTGAAACCGGGCGGCACGCTGCTCATGGAGATCGGCAGTACGCAGGGGGAAAGCGTTTCCGCGCTTTTTTCCGGACGCACGCGGATATTGAACGACCTTAGCGGCAATCCGCGCGTATTGATCGTAGAAAACATTTGAGGCATTTATGGATAGACGGTCTGGCTGCTTAGCGATACGGATTACGATACGTGTCGGCGAAAAGACCGGGTAAACCGATGGCGTTTGCGAACGGTTTGCGGCGGAGGGGACATGCTGGAAAAATTACAGGGAATTAAAGAGCGATACGACCTGCTTTCGGAGAAGCTGGCCGATCCCGGCGTGATGGCGGACAAGGACGCCTGGCGGGATATGGTCAAGGAACGCGCTTCCCTCGAGGAGATCGTCGTCGCGTTTGACGAATATCAAAAGGCGCAGAATTCGCTGGACGAATGCCGGGCAATGCTCGGCGAGCATCTCGAAAGCGATATGAAGGAGCTCGTTCATACGGAGATTGCCGAGCTGGAAGAAACGCTTTCCGGCCTGGAAGCGAAGCTCCACCTGCTGCTGATCCCGAAGGACCCGAACGACGAACGCGACGTCATCCTGGAGATTCGCGCGGGTACCGGCGGCGACGAAGCGTCGCTGTTCGGTGCGGATTTGCTGCGTATGTACCTGCGCTATGCGGAGCGCAACGGCTACAAGGTTGAATACCTCTCTAGCAACATGACCGACATGGGCGGCGTCAAGGAAGTCGTGCTGTCGATCGGTAAAAAACGCGGCGCGTTCAGCAGGCTGAAATATGAAAGCGGCGTACACCGCGTGCAGCGCGTGCCGGAGACGGAGTCGCAGGGGCGCATCCACACCAGCGCGGCGACGGTCGCCGTGCTGCCGGAGGTCGACGACGTTCAGATCGACATCAAGGACAGCGACCTGCGCATCGACACCTACAGGAGCAGCGGCGCGGGCGGACAGCACGTCAACAAGACGGAGTCCGCGATCCGCATCACGCACCTGCCGACCGGCATGGTGGTGTCCTGTCAGGACGAAAAATCGCAACTCAAGAATAAAGAGCAGGCCATGCGCGTTTTAAAAAGCCGGCTGTACGATTACTATCGGTCCCAACAGGATGCGGAACGTGCGGGCGAACGTAAGAGCCAGATCGGCTCCGGCGACCGCAGCGAACGCATCCGTACTTACAATTTTCCGCAGGGGCGCGTTACCGACCACCGCATCGGCCTGACGCTCTACAAGCTGGAAGCGTTTCTGGACGGAGACATGGACGAACTGATCGACGCGTTGATCCTCGCGGAACGCAGCGCGATGCTTTCGAAGGAAGCGAAATAGCGATGCGGCGTGAAGAAAACGGCACGCCCGCTTATCGGACGCAGGTTATCAACGTGGAACGCCAGTCGGAAGCGGGGACGATACAGGCGGCGAAGCTGATACAAAACGGCGAAGTCGTAGCGTTCCCGACGGAGACGGTCTACGGCCTCGGCGCAAACGGCCTGTGCGGAGAAGCGGTCGCAAAAATTTTTGCCGCAAAGGGCAGGCCGGCGGACAACCCGCTGATCGAGCACGTCAGCAAGAAAAGCGACGTGCGGCGCCTCTGGATGCGCACGCCGAAATTTGCGCAAATTCTGATGGATACGTTCTGGCCGGGGCCGCTGACGCTGATTGCACAGAAAAGCGACTGCGTGCCGGACGAAGTCACTGCGGGACTGAATACCGTCGCCGTGCGGATGCCGCTGAACAAGACGGCGCGCGCGCTGATTTCGAAAGCGGGCGTACCGATCGCCGCGCCAAGCGCGAACCGGTCCGGACGGCCGAGCCCGACGACCGCGCAGCACGTGCTGGACGATATGGACGGGCGGATACCGCTGATACTTGACGGCGGGCCGTGCAAGTACGGCGTCGAATCGACGGTGCTGTCGCTGATCGGCGCACCGACCATCCTGCGGCCCGGCGCGGTTACGCGCGAAATGCTGGAAGCCGTGATCGGAGAGGTCCGTGTCGCCAACAGCATCCTGCACCCGATGCGGGACGGCGAGGTCGCGGCGTCGCCGGGCATGAAATACAAACACTATGCGCCGAACGCGGAGGTCATCGTCGTCAACGGCGAGCCGGAACGCGTTGCCCGCGTGATCAACGCGCTGTACCGGCAGTCGGAAGCGGAGGGCGTCGAGTGCGAGATAGCGGCGACCGAGCAGACCAAGCATTTTTACAAGGGAAAGCGATACGCGGTGCTTGGCGACAGGAATGCGCCGGGAACGTTGTGCGTAAACCTGTTCACGGCGTTGCGGGAAATGGATAAACGCGCCGACCGCATCTATGCGGAAGGGATTCCCGCGGATCAGGAAGGCCTTGCCTATATGAACCGGCTGCTGCGCGCCGCCGGATTCAAAATGATAGAAGCGGAATAACCGAAACAGCGGAACGACTGGAAAGGAAGAAACATTTTATGAAGATTGCGATTGCATGCGATCACGGCGGATTTGACCTGAAGACGACAATGGCGGAATATCTGACTTCGCTGGGACACGAAGTGAAGGATTTCGGCTGCTATGAGAAAAAGAGCATCGATTATCCGGATTTCATCTTTCCCGCGGCGGAGGCCGTTGCGGACGGTTCCTGCGAACGGGGCGTCGTTATCTGCACGACCGGCATTGGTGTCAGCGTCTGCGCAAACAAAGTCAAGGGCATTCGCTGCTCGCTTTGCACGGACGACTACACCGCGCGGATGACGCGCGAGCATAACGATGCGAACGTCCTCGCGCTCGGCGCAAACGTAACGACGCTCGTGCGCGCAAAGGAGATTACGAAGATCTGGCTGGAGACGGAGTTTTCGCACGGCGAACGTCACCAGAGAAGGATCGATAAAATCGCGAAGTACGAAAACACGCACTGATCGGGAACCGTCAAAAAAACGCTCTGTAAACGTATCACACCAACAACTAAAGCAACAGGCTAAGGAGGCTCACCATGTCAAAAGTAATTGTAATCGACCATCCGCTCGTACAGCA
>CAYUUB010000048.1:0-10537 GCA_964447725.1 uncultured Oscillospiraceae bacterium | reverse complement strand
TGTGCTAGGATATATTCCGCCACCGCCGCAAAATCCGGGGACGTCATGGCGATCCGGTAGCCGATCTCCGGGTGCTTACGCATTTCGCTCCATTCTTCCTCGTCGAGCTTGCCGGGCTTTTTCAGTATGCGGTCGCTGACGCCGACCTTGCCGATATCGTGCAGCATGGACAGCAGGTGCAGTTTGTCGAGGTCGTCGTGCGCGAGGCCCATCGTCACGCCGATCTCCCTGCAAAGTCGGGCGATTCTCTGCGCGTGCTCTTCCGTTTCGAAGCTACGCTCGTAAAGCGTTGTCATGATGGACGCCAGAATCGCGTTGTGATGGCTCTTCTGGTCAAACAGCTTCCTGCGCGACAGATTTTCGTCGGCGGCTTTTTCGACCTCGGCGATATCCGTCGTTTCATCCTCCTTCGTGCTGCATCCGATCGAAAGGTTTATGACCTTCGTCCTGTCTTTCAGCGCGGCGTTATACGACTCAAAAGCCTCCCGGATGGCCGCTATCCGTTCGTATGCCGCCGTAAAGCCGGTCTGCGGCAGCAAAAGGGCAAACTCATCGCCGCCGACCTTTGCGAGCGTCTCGCCTTCCCTGCAGCATTTGTAGAGCAGGTCCGCGGTCTCCATGATGATGCGGTCGCCCATGTTGTATCCAAACGCGTCGTTGACAAGCTTAAGCCCGTTGATGTCGGCCAGAAGGATCGTCAGGGGATAGTATTCCGGCGCGTCGAGCCTGCTCTTCGCCGCTTCGTAATACTGCCTGTTAAAAAGTCCCGTCAGATGATCGTGGTCGCTGAGGTACTGGATTTGCAGAAATTGCTTTTTCGACTCCGTAATGTCGATGATAATCCCTTCCAGCGCGGCGACCTCGCCGTCGGCGTTATAAACGCCCTGGTTGATGTCCAGCACCCATTTTCGTTCTCCGTCCGCAGTCACGATTTCGTACTCGTACCGGCAGCTTCTCTTTTCGGCTGTCGCGCGTTCCGTCTCTTCCCAGATCATCGTCTTGTATTTTTCGAGTATGAGGTCGTCAAACGAGAGCTTTTTGTTGTGCAGCAGAGCGTCCGGCTGGTATCCGGTCAGCTCGTAGCAGCCCTGCGATACGAACTGCATCGTCCATTTCGGTTCGTAAAGGCAGCTGTACGCCATGCCCTGCAGGTTTGCAAGCAAAACCGACTTGCTGCGTTCACTTTCGCGCAGCGCATCCAGCGTAGCCTTCAGGTCCGTGATATCGGTCCCGGCCGCCAGGATGCCGTTTACTTTACCGTCCTTGTCGTGCAGCAGAACGTTCTTCCACTCGATGGTTCGCTCTTCGCCGCTTTTTGTTAAAATCAGGCTTTCATGCAAAACATAGCCCGACAGATCGTCGGCCTGAATCGACTCGAGCAATTCACGGGTTTTTTCCTTGTTGGATTCCGGTACGAAACGGTCGATCCAGCCGGTTCCGACGATTTCGTCGCGCTTCATGCCAATGATTTCGCATCCGGCCCGGTTGATCATCGTGACCCTTCCGTCGAGGTCCAGCGCGACGAAAATGACCGCGGCGATGTCAAGATACATCTGCGCCCGGTCGCGTTCCTGTTTGATGAACACTTCCGCCCTGTGCCGCAGCGTAATGTCGCGCGATATGCCGCCGACGCCGGTTTTCCCGTTCGCAAGCTGCACGGGAAAGATGACCGTTTCATAAGTATGGTCTTCGATCGTCTCTTCGATCATCAGCGCCTCGCCGGTTTCAAGCACCTGAATGTCGCGCCCCTGCCACAGCGCGGAGCGTTCGTTGTCAAAGATTTCGACGGTGGTTTTTCCAATCGCGTCGCTTTCCCGAATGCCGTAATAGTCGACCATTCTCTGATTCACGGCCAGATACCGGTATTCGCTGTCCTTGAGATAGACGAGATCGCAGCTGGAATTGATAAAGGTCCTGTAGATGCTCTCGCTTTCTTTGGCCGCGTCCTCCGCGTGTTTCTTCTCCGTAATATCCTGAACCGTTCCGAGCAGATGCCGCGGCCTGTCGTCGCTTTTCTCTGCGGGCATGACGAATGCGTTTACGATTCGTTCTTCCCCGTTTTGTAACACGCGGCATGTAAATTCTTTGCTTTTGTTTTCCGCAATCGAGCTTCTGCAGCACTGGAACGCGCCTGCAATGTCGTCCGGGTGCACCTTCTGCGCGGCTTGCCGGACCATGCCGGCGAACTGGTCCTTCGCTACGCCGAGTATGTTTAAGCATTCGTCCGAACAGGACAGCTCCTCCGTATCGAAGCCGTATTCAAAGCTTCCGACGTGCGCGAGCCGCTGCGCTTCGTTGAGGGCGACTTCGCTTTTTTTCAGCGTATCGTTCGCGAGGAGATTGTTTTTCAGATTCCGATAGATAAGGATAAATATTAAAATACAGGTCAGCACAACGAATGCCAGCCCTTTTGTAATGCTGACATAATAAACTTCGATCGGTTCTTCCATGTTCCTGACAACGATCGCTTCGGATATCAAAATCCAAAAAAAACCGAAGATAGCATAGACGGCCGTGATTGCAAGGGACTGAAGCAGCGCGTCTTTCGCTGCCTGTTTATGCCGCGGCTGCCCCTGTCCATTGTTATTCATATTGCGCTGTCTCCGATCGTTTAACTTTTTACATTGGTTTAGAACTATCAGTCCAGCATACAATCATCATACAGTTGTTCCATGTGATTTGCAATCTGCGTTTTACGCCTGCCTTGCGATGTTTCCTGGCCGGTTTATGCCGCAGGCAACTTGCATTTAACACTTATTTGATAATTATATCATGTAATTGTTGCATGGTTCCCTTTATTTGCGCAAAACTTGTGTAATAAATGGAGCCGCGCTATCTGACAAATTATCACATACGGGTATTTTAATAAGGAACCCCGGATGAGCCGGAGTTCCAGAAACCGTCAAAAGACTTGTGTTTGGTTTTCATGCCGGGTCGGTCACAAATTCAAAAACGGCGCCAGATACGCAAGCGCGTCGAGCACGACGTGGCCGGTGTTTTTAAGCAGATGCACTTCCGCCTGCGGTAAAAACGCTTCGAGCCTGTCCGCGGCCGCCTTTGCGTCCGTCATGACGTCGTTTTCGCCCGCAACAAACAGGACCGGCATCGTAAGCGCACGCAGCTGCTCGTCCGAAAACACGGGCAATTCTTCCCGTATGGGCAGGTAACCGTCAAGAATCATATTGATAAACGCTTCCACCTCTTCCGGAAGTTTTGCATCGGCCCTGACCGTGTCCTCCAGTTTGCTCCGGCCGTCCTTCGGTTGTTCCAGCGTAGCCGGATTTTGCCGTGACAAACCGGACGCGGCGATCAGCGCGAGCTTTTTAACGCTGTCCGGATACGTCACGGCAAACCGGAGCGCCATCCAGCCGCCGAGGGAATTCCCGATCACCGCGGCCTGTCCGATTCCAAGGGCGCCGGTCAGTTCCTTCAGCCAGTCGGCATACGCCCGCGTCGACAGATCGAGCCGGTTTTCGTCGCTGTTTCCCGCTTCGCCGAGAAGATCGACCGCGTACACATGATACGACTTTGACAGCGCGGTCATCTCGCCGAACCAGAACGCGCTGTTGCTGCACGAACCGTGCAGCAATACGGCGACTGGCTCGTTCGTTTCGCCCGCCTCAAGCAGAAACGTCTTTCCGAAACCGGTGTCGATATACCGCTGCCGAAACGGGAATGCGGCGAGTATCTGACCATATCTCTGCCGGATCCGCCGCCGGCTCTCTTCGCTTTTAAACACGCTCATCGTTCCCCCTCCGTTTCCTGTTTTGCTTGATCAATCAGCGACGCGATTGCGCCCAGCATGGTCTCTACGACGAACACGCTGCCCCACAGCGTAACGCGAACGGTCCGCTCGGGTTCGATATACTGCATATGCAGCGACGTCTTCCCGCAGTCCGCCGGCTTGGAGTTCATTGCGCCCGTCAGCGCGTTCATGAGATGGATCGCCTCGTCCTTTCCGCCGACGGACACGTCGACGACCGAGGACGCAACCGCGCGCGGCTTTGTCGAATCCGCGCCGTCTTGCGCGGAAAACGCAATCCGCCCCGCGTCGGACTCCATAAAGACGCTCAGATCGTGCCCGCTGACACGCCAGCCCTTTCCGATCTTGACGGCGTTCAGCTTGCCTTCACGTATGTACCGCTGGATCGTCTTGGGGTGCATCTTCAGCATCTCCGAAATCTGTTCCACCGTATAATACTGCCCGTTCATTTCTAATTGCTCCTTATTAATCCTTTACAGTAATAATAAGGAATTATTCGTAATATGTCAAGTTTTTTTTGCTTTTGTTTACCCTGTTGAAAATCGGTCGACAAATTCTTTTTGAGTAGCAGAATTCACTCTTTCGCAGATTGATGGTATGATAAGCAAAAATCGTTCGCGACGAACGATCTGTCGCTTTAAAAACGCAGGAGGTACCATGGGAAAAACATACACGCTGAACGTCGCCGGCCTTTCGCGCAGCCTTCCGCTTGTTCCGATTTCGGACGATATGCAAATTGCGTCTTTCGTCATTCTCGGGGACGTCGAACTCACCGTTCGATGCGCGGCGGAGCTTGCCAGGCGCGCGCCTGATTTCGATTTGCTGATCACCGCTGAAGCAAAAGGGATTCCGCTTGTTCACGAAATTGCGCGGCAACTGGGAATGAAGACATATCTCATCGCCAGAAAAAGCGTAAAGGTCTATATGAAAGAACCGTGTTCGATGCAGGTGTCGTCCATCACGACCAGCGGCGAACAGCGGCTGTATCTCGATAAGGCCGAAATGGACGGCATGAAGGGAAAGCGGGTCCTGGTCGTCGACGACGTCGTCAGCACGGGCGAGTCGCTTAAGGCGATACGAAACCTTGTCGAGCTCTCCGGCGGAACGGTCGTGGCCTGCATGGCGATCCTTGCCGAAGGCGATGCGAAAGAGAGAAGCGACGTCGTCTTTCTGGAAGAGCTCCCGCTTTTCGATAAGAACGGCGACCCGATCGGATGAACGCGCCTTCCACGGAGGGCTTCATCATGATCCGGCCGCTGCAGCGGTAAGCAATCGCCCCCATCCGTTTTACGAATGGAAGCGATGACAGACCGATATGCCGTTTTTTTGAAAAAGCATCATCTTGCTTTTCGTATTCTGAAGATGCGGGAATTATTCGTAGAATCCCGCGATTTCAGCTTCGCACTCCAGAAAGACGTCCGAAATAACGGGATTGAAATGTGTGCCTCTTTCCGTTTTAAGCTCCGCCAGGCTTTCTTCGCGGCTCATTGCAGCCTTATAACTGCGCTCCGAGCGCAGCGCATCGTAAACGTCGCATATCGCCGTGATCTGTGCGGAAAGCGGGATGTCTTCGCCTTTTAATCCGGCCGGGTATCCCTTCCCGTCCCAGCGTTCATGGTGCGATGCGGCGATATCGATCGCCGTTTTGATGATCCCGTTTCCCGGGTAGTACTGATACGCCTCGCGCAGCGTTTGCGCGCCGATGCGCGTATGGGCTTTCATCTCTTCGAATTCTTCCGGCGAGAGCTTGCCCTTTTTCAGCAGGATGTCGTCCCGGATGCCGACCTTACCGATGTCGTGCAGGGTGATCGCTTTCTGAATGTCGCTGATAAAGTCGTCCGTAAGTATTTCTTTATAGAATCCCTTCGAAGCAAGACGCGCCGAGACGACGCGGCTGATTTCCGCAAGGCGCTTGATATGCGCGCCCGTGATCCCGTCGCGAAATTCTGTAAGGTGAACCAGCGCCGTGATCGTGCCCCATAGCGCGTCGGAGATTTCATGGACCTTCTCCTGAACCAACGATTCGAGGTGTTCGTTGTATTTCCGGATTTCGTCTTCCATCTCTTTGCGCTCGGTAATATCGAGCATTGAGACGATAAAGCAGCTTAATTGCCCGACTTCGATCGGGCTTGCGTTCATGAGGACCGTGCGCGTCGTCAGGTCCTTGTTATATATGGTTACTTCGGCGTCTTCGATGCTCCGCTTCTCGCGAAACGCCTTGCGGACTGTCTCCACGTCTTTTCGTGAAGTCAGCATGTGGAGCTCGATCGGCGTTTTTCCAAGAACCTCCGTGATTTCGTACCCCATGGCGGAGCACAGCGATTTGTTCGCGTCGATAATGGACCCGTCGTTTGCGTTTACGATCGCCTTTAACAGGTAACTGTCGTCGAACGCTTTGAAGAATTTCTGTTCTGAAAATTGCAGCAGGGATACGTCCTGTGCGACTCCAAAATGCGCCTGTTCGCCATTCCACCGGCCGTTATAAATGTGTACGGAAACAGGGACTTCTATGCCGCTCTTGGTCTGGAATGGGATTTGATACGAGTGGCAGGTACCCGAAAGCACCGAGAAAATCAGCGAACGCGCCTCTTCATAACGGTCCGGCGAATGCAGCATCAGAATGGAGTTGCCAACGAGTTCTCCGATTTCATAGCCAGTTTTCCGTATGAGCGCCCGGTTGGCATGCCGAATCCGCGCGTTGCCGTCCAGTATGAACAGCATATCGTCGATCATTTCGAAAAAGTTGTTAAAATTCCGCCTGGACTGTTCGATTTCATCCTGCAATTGCTTATTGTTCAGCGCTTTCGTAAGCAGATCGACAAACAATCGCAGCAGAAAAATTTCGTCTTTCGACCAGTCTCTCCGGCAGCGGCAGGAATCAAAGCCGACGAATCCGGCGAACACATTGTCAAGAAACATCGGCAGCACCAGGATGGATTGGATTTGCTGCGCAGCCAGCGTGTCCTTTGTCGGACCATCGGGGAGGTCGTCAATGTCCGCCTTGAACGGCCGGTTCTTTTTCAGCGGTTCTACAAAGTCGCTTACTTCTTCCAACGGCAGATTCTGCAGCTCTTCATTGCTGATTTGTGGAACAATGCTTTCGGAGCACCACTCGAACAGCTGACTCGTCAGCCATTGATCGCTTTCCGCATCGAAGCGATTCTTCCAGTAATATACGCGGTCGACGTCGACCGCGCTGCCAAGAATCGACAGTCCCTGTGAAATCGCGTCCGATTTTTCGGAAAACAGCTCCCGTGAAAAATTCGCGATCGCATTCAGTATCCGTTCCTTCTTTAAATTCATTTCGATCAAATAATGCTGTTCGGTGATGTCCTCCGCGGCGCAGGTAACGAACAGCACGTTTCCGTTTTGGTCGAGCTTCGGCGTTTTCGTAACATGCAGCAAACGTTTTTCGTTTTGCGCATTCAAAAACCATTCGTCGATAACCAATTCGGTTTTCTTTTCAAATACGGTTTTGTTGCTTTCGATGCAATGGTCCGCGGCCTCTTTGCTGAAGAATTGATAGATGCTCTTTCCAGCTGCGTCCGACCGCTCCACCCCTATGAAAGCGGCGTGCGCTTTGTTCAGGTAACCGTACGTACGTTCGTCTGTTATCTGCCAGATCTGCAATTGCATCGTATCGACGATTCCCGCAAGTCGCGTATCCGCCTCTGGACCGTGCAGCTTTTCAGGCATGCGCGTACCTCCGTTTCACAGTCTTAAAACTATTATACACGAAATTTGGAAAAACAGCATTTATATGTGAAAACACAGCTAAGATAGATTGTGTTTGCACGCTGCGGCAACAAAAAGGCGCGTCTCCGCGCCTTCAGCCTCGCAATAACCACGTTTTGCCGGCCGGCGATTTTCCATCAAGTTCCGTAAAAGCAGACCCGCTTGAGGCCCAGCAGCGCGGCCGCGCCGGCCAGCGTCGTGCCGTAAAAGACGACCTCCTTGCCGATTCCGATGTACTTGACGATGCTCCCGTTGGCGAGCGTGCTGCCCGTGCAGACGACGAGCTCGGCCCAGTCGAGCACGACCGCTTTGTAGTCTTTTTCGCCGTCCTCGATTTTCACGCCGTGTTTCGTTTTGCCGATGTTCTCCGGGTTCAGGTCGAGTACCCGAAGTTCGAACGCCCCGGAAAGGTTCTCGATCAGCGCGGGCTGGAACCCCACGAGCGCAATCTTCGGGCTGCCGTAGTGCGTTTTGACGTAATCGACATATTTTGCGGCGCATAGCTCCGGTTCCTCGTTTTTGCAGTGGATCGTCCTTTCGGCGAGCGAGAGATGCCGCATGACGGCGTTCAGCGCGGCGATGAACAGCCCGCGCGCATGCACGTCGGTTTCGATGTCCAATTCGAGGATCTCTTCGAGCGTCCCTTCAAAAACGGACGGGGAATCCGTGAACGCCTGGCCGAGGGAGCCCATGTAGTCGGCCTGGAGCATGACCTCCTTGCCGGTGATGATCGGGTAATCCTGCCGTCTTGTCGTGCCGATGGCGTCCTTGGCGGACAGCGCCCGGGACGTGATTTCGATCCGCTCGGCGGACAGTCCGCGCTCTTTTGCAATCTTCATAAAGCGGCTTTTGATTTCCGCAAACAGCTCTTGCTGCGTCATTTCAGAGGTAGGCATAGAAATCTCCTTTTTCCATATTCGCGATGTCCTCCGGTCCAAAGACGGTCGCCATCGTGTGCTCTTTGATAATACCGATCCTGTCGGCAAAAAACAAGGCCTCCTCGATATCGTGGGTGACATGGAGCACCATGGGCGAGAATTTTTTATGCACCTGCCGTATCATGTCCTTAACGCGCTGCTTGGTCATGTAGTCGAGCGCGCTCATCGGCTCGTCCAGCAAAAGGAGTTCCGGCGAGACCGCAAGCGACCTCGCCAGTGCGATCCGCTGCTTTTCGCCGCCACTGAGCGTATCCGGATAGTTGTTCCGGAGGGAGGAAATCGACAGGACGTCCATCATCTCCGCCGCTTTTTCCCGGCGCGCCGGCCTCGGCAGGCCCCGGTATCCCAGCCCGAACATGATGTTCTGCTCCACCGTCATATGCGGAAACAGCTCGTAATTCTGGTAGACGAAACCGATGTTCCTGCGCTCGGGCGGCAACGCGGAAACATCGCGTCCGTCCATCTCGATCTTTCCGCGCTTCAGGCCGTACCGCCCCGCGATGGTTTCGAGCAGCACGGTCTTGCCCGCTCCGCTCGCGCCGAGGATCACGAAGTATTCCCCCGGATCGACCGCAAGGTTCACATCGTGCAGTTCAAAGTCGCCGACCGTTACGGCGAGGTCCGATATCGTCAGCATGATTTCCTGCGCCTCCCCGTTTTGCCCCTCCCCTGTTTGGAAGGCATCAGCAGCTCGAAAAGCAGCAGACAGGCGAACGAAATGAGGATCATCAGCACGGAGATCCCGGTCGCCAGATCGATGTCCCCCGTGGCCATGTTCAGATAAATGGCCGTCGGAAGGATCTCGGTCTTGAGCCGCGTCGTCCCCGCCACCATGATGACGGCCCCGAACTCGCCGAGCGCACGCGACCACGTCATGACCGCCGCCGAGATCACGGTCCTTTGCAGGGACGGCAGGGTGATCCGGAAAAACGCCTGCATCTCGTTACAGCCGAGCGTCCTCGCCACGAAAACCATCTTGCCGTTGCTCTCTTCAAGGGCCGCCAGCACCATGTTGATCGCAAACGGGAGGTTTACGAACACCAGCGCCAGCACGATGCCGCTCTCCGCAAAGATGAAGTCGATGTTGAAGTAATTGTACAAAAAGTCCCCGATCCCCCGCCTGCCGTACAGCAATAGCAGCGCCATGCCGGAAACGAGATGCGGCAGCGACATCGGCAGGTAAAGGATGTTCGCAAATATCTTTTTGAACTTGCCCTTCATCGTATAGAGCCGGTAGCTCGACGGCACGGAAAAAAACATGCAGATCAGCGTCGCGATCATGGTGGTCTTGAGGCTGAGCCGGATGGCAAACACCGTTTCTTCGGACGCCAGGGAAGGCACGAGCGAACCCGCGCCTTCCCAGATGATCGTAAACAGCGGCGCAATCAGAAACAGCGCGGTAACGACCAGGATCAGGATCAGAAATACGTTGAATATCTTATTGGCCATGACCCGGAAAAGGCCTTTCCGCAGACGGCAATGCCTGCTTCACAGTGGTTTCGTTTTCTGCGCATCGGCATTCATTCTGCGGGCGCGAAGCCGTTGTCTTCAAAGATCTGTTTGCCAGCGTCCGAAGCCACGAAGTCCACGAAGCTTTGCGCCGCGTCGGGATGTTCGGACGTGGTCAGCGTGCCGATCGGGATCAGCTGGTCGATGTTCTGCTCGTCCGGGATTTCGACGATCTCGATGTCGTCGTTGTTCTTGATGTTGTCGATTGTGACGATGCCCGCGTCGGCTTCGCCGCTGGCGATCTGCGTTACGATCTCGTTGACCGTCGCGGCCAGAGAAACGACGTTGTCGTTGATTCCTTCAAGCCCGTTCTTCGTGATGAGCTTCGCGGCCGTCTTTCCGATCGCGTTGGCCTCGGAATCCCCAAGGATGACGGTGACGCCTTCCTTCGCCAGGTCTTCCAGGCATGTGATGTTTTTCGGGTTGCCCGCCTGCACGGCGATGCACGGGGTGTGGTGCGCGACCAGGTCATATGTCTCGCTCGCATATCCGTCTTCCGCCGCCGGGGTGTAGGTGCTCTCGGAGCCGACGATCAGGACGTCGCCTTTTCCGGAAAGCTCAAGCTGCGAAATCAGTGCGGCGGAACCCGCAT
>CAYUUB010000047.1:0-10576 GCA_964447725.1 uncultured Oscillospiraceae bacterium | reverse complement strand
GCTCGGCGCGGTCGTTTACGAATGCCGCATGCTCGTCGGCGGCAAGATAGACAAGGTGCAGCAGCCGGAGAAAGACCTGCTGCTTCTTACTGTACGCGCGTCGTGCGGCACGCGCAGGCTCCTGATCTGCACGCACGCCGAAAACGGGCGGCTCCAACTGACGGAGCGTTCGTACGACAACCCGATGCAGGCGCCGGCTTTCTGCATGCTCCTGCGCCGCAGGCTCGTCGGCGGTCGCGTCGAATCGATCGGCCAGGTCGGCGCGGACCGCGTCTGCGAAATTGCGATCGCCGCGCGCAACGAACTCTTCGACGACGTACGCCTGCGCCTGATGGTCGAACTGACCGGCAAGCACGGCAACCTCGTTTTGCTCGACCCGGACGGTTCGATCGTCGACTGCGTCCGCCGCGTCTCCGCCGGGGACACGACGACGCGCATCCTGCTGCCAGGCTTTCCGTACGAGCCCGTCCCCGCGCAGGACAAGCTGAACCCGTTCGAAGCGCCGGCGGAGCGCTTCGCCGAAGCGCTTGCTTCCGCAAACCCCGCGCGGACGCTGACGAGCCTGTTCGACGGCGTGTCGAAACAGACCGCAAACGCGCTCGTCGCCGCCTTCCCCTCCGCAGAAGCGCTCCATCGCCGGTTTGCGTCCATGCAGAGCGGCGGATACGACCCCTGCCTCTGTTTCGGTTCGGACGGCGAACCGCTGGCTGCGCTTCCGTTTTTGCCGGACGGCATGTACGCGCGCGCCGAGCCGTTTTCGAGCATGTCCGCCGCGCTGGACCGTTTTTATGCCGACCGCGACCTGCTCGTGCGCATCCGCCGCCACGGCGCGTCGCTCCGGCGCACGGTTTCCACCGCGCTCAGCCGCGCGCAGAATAAATACGCCGCGTTTTCCGAGGCGATTTTGCAGACCGACGCTTACGAGGACGCCCGCGTCCTCGGCGAACTGATCCTCGCGAACCTGCACCGCACAAAGCCCGGCATGGACGAGCTGGTCGTCGACGACTACTTCGCCGACCCGCCGCAAAAGCGCGCGATCCGGCTCGACCCCGCCTTCAGCGCGCAGGAAAACGCCAGGCGCTGCTTCAAGCAGTACCGTAAGGGCAAGCTGAGCAAGGCCTACGCCGAATCGCAGATCGACGGCCTGTCCGCCGAAATCGAGTATCTGGAAGGGCAGCTCGAAAACATCGAAAAATGCGAAACGCTCTACGAGCTCAACGAGATCAGGGAGGAACTGATCCGCGAACGCTACCTGCGCCCGGAGAAAAATCGCGCGCAGAAGCCCGCGGTCAAGTCGTCCGAGCCGATGAAATTCGTTTCCAGCGACGGCATCGCCATCTACGTCGGCAAAAACAACCGGCAGAACGACGCGCTGACGCTGAAGGAAGCGCGCTCCGACAATGTCTGGCTGCACGCGAAAAACATCCCCGGCTCGCACGTGATCGTCGACTTTGACGGCGAACCGCCGGAGCGGACGCTGAAGGAAGCAGCGATGCTCGCGGCCTATTTTTCGCACGCGCGCGCGTCGAGCGGTGTCCCGGTCGACTACACGCCGCGAAAATTCGTAAAAAAACCGTCCGGCGCAAGGCCGGGCATGGTGATCTATGCCACCAACCGCACGCTGTACGTAACGCCGGACGGTGCAATCGTGCAGGCGCTGCGCAACAGGGGCCGTTAACGGCGGAACGCGCCGGCAAATCCGCCGCTTGACGCATTCCCGGCTTCCGCTTTGTGAACACTCTGTGGCGAATCCTGCGCTTTACGGCGCGCAAGTTGCATAACATCACGGTATCCCGTATAATATTTTCATTCATATATAAAAGGAGAATCAGCGATTTGTCACGCATCGCACAGATTATACAAAACCCGATTCAGCTATTGTACGTGCTGCCCGCCATCATCATCGGCATGACGGTGCACGAATGGGCGCACGCCTACGCGGCGTACCGCCTCGGCGACCCGACCGCGAAGAACCTCGGCCGCATGACGCTCAACCCGCTGGCGCATTTCGACGTGTTCGGGTTCCTCATGCTGCTGCTCGTCGGCTTCGGCTGGGCGAAACCCGTGCCGATCAACCCGCGCAACTTCAAGAATTACCGCCGGGACGACATCATCGTTTCGCTGGCCGGGATCACGATGAACTTTATCGTCGCGTTCCTCTTCTCGTTCGTTTACGCCGCGGGCGTCCTCAAGTGGGGCCTCGGCGCGAACACCGCGTTCATAAATATTTTCGGCGAGATCATCATCATCAACCTGGCCCTCGCGCTGTTTAACCTGATCCCGATCTATCCGCTCGACGGCTCGCACGTGCTCGAAAGCCTGCTCGTGCGCAAAATACCGCGGTTCTTCATGTTCATGCGCCGCTACGGCCAGTGGATTTTGATCCTGCTGTTGCTCTCCGGCGTGGTGCTGTCCGGCCTGTCGTATCTTGTGAACGGCATCGCAAACGGATTTATCCAATTCGCGGCCGGGATCATCAACCTGTTTTAACCGAACGTTCCTATGGCATACTGCGTACAGCTCAAACAATTTAAAGGGCCGCTCGATTTGCTGCTGCATCTGATCGAGGAATCGGAGGTGGACGTCAAGGACATCTTCGTTTCCGAAATCACGTCGCAGTATCTTTCCTATATGGATCAGGTGGGCGGGCTGGACATGGACACGGCAAGCGAGTTTCTGACCATGGCCGCCACGCTTTTGTACATCAAGTCCCGCCAGCTCCTGCCGCGCCCGCCGAAGGACGACGAAGCCGAGGAAGACCCGGAAGAGCTGCTCATCCGCCAGCTGCGCGACTACAAGGCCTTTAAGGAGGCCAGCGAAAAACTCCGCGAACTGTTCGACGCGGCAAAGGGCAGCTTCGTGCGCCTGCCGGAGGACGTGCCCCTGCCGCCGAAGGAAGTCGCGCTGGACGGGACCAGCATGGACGGACTGTTTTCCGCCTTTCTGGACATGCTGGAGCGAAAGAGCGACCTGCCGGAGCGCATCACCTCGCAGCATGTGAACCCGGACCGGTACACCGTCCGTTCGCAGACCGGAAAGATCCGCAAAATCCTGCAAGGCAAGGCCGCCGTCTCGTTCGAGGAGCTTTTTGAAACCGACGCGAACAAGATGGAGATGATCGTCACGTTCATGGCGCTGCTGGAGATGATCACGCGCGGCGAGATCCTGCTGCGGCAAAAGTCGCCGTTTGCACCGATCCGCATCAGCGCGGACAGGCTCCTGCTCGACGACGAAACCTACGAATACATGGACGAATCGGAAGACTGACCCCGCGCCCGTTTGTTTTAAAAAACTGTTTGAAAGTTTAAATTAAGGTTTTAGCGATATGGAAGATCGGACCCTGTTCAACAAAATCGAATGTATGCTTTTCGTCGCGGGCGATCCCGTGCCGGTCAGCGAGCTTGCGCGCGTGTTGGACTGCTCGCTCGCCGTCGCAAAGGGCGCTTTGGGCGAAATGGAACAGCTCTATGCCGGCGAAGGGCGCGGAGTGCAACTGCTCGTCACCGCGGACACCGTCCAGCTCGTCAGCAACCGCGACTATCTCGAAGAGGTCAAGCAGCTTTTGAATCCGGACGAAACCAAGAGCGTCTCGCAGTCGCTTCTGGAAACGCTCGCAGTCATCGCCTACCGCCAGCCGGTCACGCGCTCAGACGTGGAAAAAGTGCGCGGCGTGCGCTGCGACTATGCGGTGACGCAGCTTTTGAAGCTCGGCCTGATCACGGAGGTCGGCAAAAAGGACGCGATCGGCCACCCGACGCTGTTCGGCACGACCGATAAATTCCTGCACCAGTTCGGCATCCATTCCGTCGACGAAATGCCGGATTACATGCGCTATTCGCAGGAGATCGACGAGGAAATCGAAGAAATCCCGACGGTTTGAATCCATTGAAAAACTTGTTTTTCAATGAGGCAACCGCATTTTGTCTCTCACCCTTCGGGCTCCCGGGCGGCAAAACGCACGGAGAAACCGCCCGAAACGGGCGATCCGTTGCGGCGGTTCAACCGCCGCAGCCGGAATATACGGGTTAAGGGCTGCGGCCCTTAACAACCCAAAAGACGTTTGCAAAAGACAAGAACCTCCGATTTTTTTCGGAGGTTCTTTTGTTTCGCCGTGATCTATTCCAGTGAGATCATCTTAACGTTGACGTCCGCGCCGTCGATCTCCAGCAGCGCGAACGAAGCCTTGTATCCGCGCCGCGGCAGCGACAGGCTGCCCGGGTTGACGATCAGCAGTTCGCCGTCGGCCTGCAGCAGCGGTTCGTGCGTGTGACCGAAAAGCGCGGCCGCACAGCGCTCCTTCTTTGCCTCGCGAATCAGCGGGCCCAGGTTATAATACGCGTCGCCGTGCACCATATAAAGCAACGCGTCCCCGACCTGCACGATGCGTTTGCGCGGCAGGTTCGAAAAATAGTCGTTGTTGCCGCGCACCGCGGCAAACGGCACATTCTTGAGCCTCTCCGCGATCGTCTCCGCGTCGGCGCCGTAATCGCCGAGGTGCAGCACCATCTCCACGCCGCCCGCTTTTTCAATTTTGTCCAGCGCGGCGGGCAGCCTGGTAAACCGCCCGTGCGTATCGCTGAACACCGCGACGCGCTTCATTCCGCTTCTTCCTTCAGTTTCGCTTTCAGTTTTTCCAGCGCGCGCTTTCTGTGGCTGACGGCGTTCTTCTCCTCCGCCGAAAGCTCGGCAAACGAACGCTCAAACGGCGGATAGTAAAAATACGGGTCGTACCCGAAGCCGTTGCTTCCGCGCGGTTCGTTTAAGAGGATTCCCTCCACCGTGCCCATCACGCAGACGGTCGGCCTGCCCGCGCGGGCCAGCGCGACGGCGCTTGCAAACCGGCAGGCGCGTTGCTCCCACGGAACGCCCGCCATGTCCGCCATGAGCTTTTCGTTGTTCGCCGCGTCGTCGTGGCCCTCCCCCGCGTACCGCGCGCTGTACACGCCCGGCGCGCCGTTCAGCGCGTCGACGATCAGGCCGCTGTCGTCGGCAAGCGCCGCGTCGCAGCCGGATTCGGCTAAGACCGTTTCGGCTTTTTTGACCGCGTTTTCCTGAAAGGTCGTTCCGTCTTCGACGACGTCGATATCGAGTCCCGCCTGCTTCATGGTCTGCATATCCGGAAAATCCGAACCGAGGATCTCGAAAATTTCGCGCATCTTGTGCGCATTGTTGGTTGCCAGTAATAATTTCATGCCGCTATTGTAGCAAGATTTTATCGTCCCGTAAAGAAAATTACGACGGTTTTGTGCGCGTAGCGACGCACTTTTTGGACGGCTCCGCCGCGCAAGGAGCCGTCCGGGGACAGATTCCGGGTTCAAGCGCGCGCCAGAGTATGATATAATGCATTGATCGAATCCGGGAGGACAATATGGACCTGACATTGCTCAACGACAAACAGCGCGAGGCGGTCGAAACGACCGAAGGCCCGCTGCTCGTGCTCGCGGGAGCGGGAAGCGGCAAGACGCGCGTTTTGACGCACCGCATCGCGTACCTGATCGAGGAAAAACGCGTCGCGCCCTGGAACATCCTCGCGCTGACGTTCACCAACAAGGCCGCGGGCGAAATGCGCGAGCGCGTGGAAGCCCTCGTCGGCGCAAACGCGCGCGATATGTGGGTCATGACGTTCCACTCCGCCTGCGCGCGCATCCTGCGCAGCGAGATTCAATCTCTCGGCTATGAAAAGACGTTCGTCATCTACGACGACGCGGACCAGCAGTCGCTTTTAAAAAAGATCATCAAGGAACTCAATATCAACGACAAGATTTTCTCCGCCCGCGAGCTTTCCAGCCGCATTTCCGACGCGAAGAACCATTCGCTCGACGCGCTCGGCTATCTGCGCGAATCCTACGCGGCCAAGGACATCGTCAACGCGTACGTCGCGTACCAAAAGGCGCTCAGACAGTGCAATGCGCTGGATTTCGACGATTTGCTGCTCTATGTGATGCAGCTGTTCGTCCGTTTCCCGGACGTGCTGGAAAAATATCGCAACAAATTCCGCTATATCCTCGTGGACGAGTATCAGGACACGAACCTCGTGCAGTACAACATCGTCCGCATGCTCGCCGAGCAGCATCGAAACCTCTGCGTCGTCGGCGACGACGACCAGAGCATCTACGGCTGGCGCGGCGCGGACATCCGCAACATCCTGGAGTTTGAAAAGGACTTCCCCGGCGCGGCCGTCATCCGGCTCGAACAGAATTACCGCTCGACCGAGGTCATTTTAAACGCCGCGAACGTCGTCATCTCCAACAACCGCTCCCGCAAAAAGAAGGAACTCTGGACGGACAAGCGCGGCGGCGCGCCGATCGACGTTTACGAAGCCATGGACGAGCGCGACGAGGCGAACCGCATCTGCAACCGCATCCTCGAAGGCGCGCGCTACGGCAGCAGGCGGTACGACGATTACGCGATCCTCTACCGCACGCACGCGCAGAGCCGCATCCTCGAAATGTACCTCAAAAGTTACGACATCCCCTACAAGGTTTACGGGGGGACGTCGTTCTTCCAGCGCGCGGAGGTCAAGGACATCGTCGCATATCTGCGGCTTTTGCAGAACTCCGCGGACGACATCGCCTTTCTGCGCGTGGTCAACACGCCGCGCCGCGGCATCGGCAACACGTCCATCCTGGCGTTGCAGGACTTCGCCGCCGAGCGAGGCCTGCCGCTGCTGCACGCGATCATGCAGCTCACGGCGGACGACCTCCCCCGCGTGCGCGACAAATTCACCGCCTTTGCCGAAATGCTGACGGACGTTTACATGCAGTTCGGCACCCGTTCGTTCCCGGAGGTCGTGGAATACCTGCTGGAAGTCGTCGGCTACGACGCATATCTGCGGGCCGACCGCAAGGAAAACTACGAAGCCCGCGCGGACATCGTAAACGAGTTCGTCGGCTACATCCACGAGTTCGCCGGGAGTCTGGACGAAACGCAGGTGGACGTGCTTTCTGTTTTTCTGGAAAACGTCGCGCTGTTTTCCGCAACCGACGATATGGACGCGCAGAACGGCCGGGTCTCCATGATGACGCTGCACAGCGCCAAGGGGCTGGAATTTCCCAGCGTGTTCCTCTGCGGCCTGGAGGAAGGTCTCTTCCCGTCCGCGCAGTCGCTGTCTGATCCCGACAAGCTCGAAGAGGAGCGGCGGCTTTGCTACGTCGGCATCACGCGCGCAAAGGAGAAACTCTACCTCTCCAACGCCAGGCAGCGCATGCTCTACGGCAAGATCACGCCCGCGCTGCCGTCCCGCTTCCTTGTGGAGCTGCAGGACGCCCTGCCCGAGGACGCAAAGCCCGCGCCAAGGCCGACCACGCCGAAAAAAGCGCCGCAGCAGGCGTTCGGCATCTCGGTGCACGCGCTCAAGCCGCACGCAAAAAAGCAGCCGCCGGCCGGCAGCCGGGACATGACAAATCCGGAACCCACGGCCGCGCAGCAGGCGGCCAACTACAGCGGCGGACAGCGCGTCCGGCACAAGTCGTTCGGCGAGGGCACCGTGCTCTCCGTCAGCGGCAGCGGCGCCTCCTCGATCGTCGAAATCGCGTTCGATTCAGGAGAGAACAAGAAGTTCGCCGCAGCATATGCGCCGATTGAGGTATTATGATTTTTTATATTACTTTTTAAGAAAGTAATATGGGGGATGTTCGCGGCGGCGTACGCGCCGATTGAGACACTTAAGTTTTTATATTGCTTTTCAGGAAAGTAATATGGGGGATGTTCGCGGCGGCGTACGCGACTATCGAGATTTTATAATATATTGCTTTTGCGTAATATAGTTTGCGGCCGCGCACATCATGTTTCACATTACGCAAAGGTACTGTGAATTGCGATATAACTGTTTCCACCCGATAAAAAAACGGAGGCGTTCTTTATGTCCATGACACGACAGGAAGAATTAACGCAAAAACTCGTCCGCTACGCCGAGGCGTATTACGACGCGGACGAACCGCTGATTTCCGACGCGGAATACGACAAAATGTACGACGAGCTCGCCGCGCTGGAAAAGGAGAGCGGCGTCGTGCTGCCCGGCTCGCCGACGAAGCGCGTCGGCGCGAACGCAGGCGCGTTTTTGCCCCATACGCATATCCGGCGGCTTTACAGCCTCGACAAGGTGCGTTCGGAGGAGGCGCTTGCCAGCTGGGTGAATAAAGTGCTCGCCGCCGCGGACGGGCAAAAAATCGAGTTCGGCCTCGAATACAAGTTCGACGGACTGACCGTCTGCTTAACCTACGAAAACGGCATTTTCACACAGGGCGCGACGCGCGGCAACGGCGTCACCGGCGAAGGCGTTTACGACCAGTTACTCACCATCCGCTCCATCCCGAAGACGGTCCCGTTCAAGGGCAAAATGGAAGTGCAGGGCGAGTGCATCATGAAGCTCTCCGTCCTCGAAGCATTCAACCAAGACAGCGACGAGCCGCTCAAAAACGCGCGCAACGCCGCCGCGGGCGCGCTTAGAAACCTCGACCCGCGCGTGACGGCGAGCCGCAGGCTCGACCTGTTTTGTTACAACGTCGGTTATATCGAAGGCAGGGAGCTGACGAATCAGCGCGAAATGCTGGCGTTTCTTGCCGAAAACGGTTTTCCCGTCAGTCCGTATATCCGCTATTGCAATACCGCGCTGGAACTCAAAACCGAAATCGACGCGGCGGAAAAGACGCGCGATACTCTGGACTTTCTGATCGACGGCATGGTCGTCAAGGTGACGGACTTCGCGCTCCGGGAATCGCTCGGCGCAACCGCGAAGTTCCCGCGCTGGGCGATGGCCTACAAGTTCGCGGCAGAGGAGACGACCTCCGTCGTCGAGGACGTGACATGGGAGGTCGGGCGCACGGGCAAACTCACGCCGCTGGCGCATCTGTCCCCCGTCGAACTTGCCGGCGCGACCATCCGGCGCGCGACGCTGAACAACTACGACGACATTCAAAGAAAGCGCGTCAAGATCGGTTCGCGGGTGTTCATCCGCCGCAGCAACGACGTGATCCCGGAAATACTCGGCGCGGTGCCGGACGATACTGCGACGCAGGAGATTCAAAAACCGACGTGCTGCCCGGAATGCGGCGCGCACGTCGAGGAACGAGGCGCGCACATCTTCTGCACGAACTCGCTCTCGTGCAAGGCGCAGATCAAGCTGCGCATCGCGCACTACGCTTCGCGCGACGCGATGGATATCGAATCGCTCAGCGACAAGACCGCCGCGCAGTTGATCGAGTCGCTGAACATTTCGTCCATCCCGGAGCTGTACGCGCTTTCGTTCGACCAGCTCGTGGCGCTCGACCGCTTCGGTGCGAAAAAGGCGCAGAACCTGCTGGACGCGCTTGAAAAAAGCAAGACGCGCCCGCTCGGCGCGTTCCTCTTCGCACTCGGCATCCCAAACGTCGGAAACAAGACGGCCAGGGACCTCGCAAGGCGCTTCGGCACGCTCGTGGCCGTGCGCAGCGCCCGCCGGGACGAGCTGCTGGCGATCCCCGACATCGGAGAAATCGTAGCGGACAGCATCCTCTCGTTCTTTGCCGACCCGTCCATCGCCGCGCAGGTCGACGCGCTGCTCGATCACGGCGTTTCCCCGCAGGAAGAGCGGACCGTCGCTTCCGATTCCCCGATTGCGGGAAAGACCGTCGTCGTCACCGGCACGCTGCCGTCGCTCGGCCGGCGGGACGCGGAAGCGCTCATCGAACAAAACGGCGGCAAGGCGGCCGGCAGCGTCAGCAAAAAGACGGACTACGTGCTCTACGGCGAAAACGCGGGCAGCAAACTCGACAAGGCCAGGGAACTGAACGTTCCCCTGCTGACGGAAGACGAATTTTTCGCGCTGATCGGCAAAAAAGACTGACTCCTTACGAAATTCTGCAATCGAAATAAAAAATGATAAAAATGGAGAAACATACACATGATGCGGCTCGGTAAACTCGACAACGACGACCTTGAACGACTGGTGCTGAAAAAATTCCGGCGCGTTCGCCCGGAGCCGCTTTCCATGCCGACCATCGGGCAGGACTGCGCGACGCTCGACCTGGGCGGGGACCTCGCCGTGCTGAGCTGCGACCCGATCACGTCGGCGAGCGTTTCGCACCTCGGGCGGCTGACCATCCATGTCAACTGCAACGACGCAGCGGCGGCCGGCGCGGAGCCGGTCGGGCTTCTGGTGACGCTTTTGATGCCGCCGGACGCCGACATGGAGCAGATTGGGCGCATCGCGGACGACCTCTCTTCCGCGGCGCAGCTTGCGGGCGTCGATATTCTCGGCGGGCACACGGAGGTGACGGACGCGGTGACGCGGCCCGTGACCAACGCGACCGTGGTCGCGCGGCAGCCGCACGGAAACGCGCTGCGCGGCATGCGAAAGGGCGACGCGATCGTTTTGACCAAGTCCGCGGGCGTCGAGGGCACGACCATCATCGCCGAAGACTTCCGCCGCCTGCTGACGGGCGTACCGGAAAAAACGCTGGCTTCGGCGCGCGCGTTCTCCGGAAAGCTGAGCATCGTGCCCGAAAGCAAGATCGCCATCCATTCCGGCGCAACCGCCATGCACGACGTAACCGAAGGCGGCGTCCTCGGCGCGGCGTGGGAGATTGCCTATGCCAAC
>CAYUUB010000046.1:0-10720 GCA_964447725.1 uncultured Oscillospiraceae bacterium | reverse complement strand
AAGCTCGACCGCATGGTGAATATCTGGAACCAGTATCAGTGCATGGTCACCTTCAACATGAGCCGCAGCGCAAGCTATTTCGAAAGCGGGCTCGGGCGCGGCATGGGCTTCCGCGATTCCTGCCAGGACCTGCTGGGGTTCGTGCACCTGATCCCGGAGCGCGCGCGGCAGCGGATCCTGGACATCGCGGCGACGCAGTTCCCGGACGGCGGCGCCTATCATCAGTATCAGCCGCTCACCAAGCGCGGCAATCTGGACGTCGGCGGCGGTTTCAACGACGATCCGCTCTGGCTCATCGCCGGCACGCTCGCCTACCTGCGCGAAACGGGCGACTTTTCGATTCTAGACGAACCGGTCGATTTCGACAACGACCCGGCGCTTTCGCAGCCGCTGATGGAGCACCTGCGCAGGAGCTTCCGCTTTACCGTGACGCACAAGGGGCCGCACGGCCTGCCGCTGATCGGCCGGGCGGACTGGAACGACTGCCTCAACCTCAACTGTTTTTCCACCGAGCCGGGCGAGAGCTTCCAGACGTTCGGCCCGAGCGAAGGGCCGGTCGCCGAAAGCGTGTTCATCGCGGGCATGTTCGTGCTCTACGGCAGGGGCTACGCCGAACTCTGCGGCGCGCTCGGCCTTTCGGACGAGGCGGAGGACGCGCGCGGGGAAGTCGGCAAAATGTACGACGCGATCCTTTCCGCCGGCTGGGACGGAAAGTGGTTCCGCCGCGCCTACGACGCGTTTTCCAACCCCGTCGGCAGCGCCGAATGCAAGGAGGGGCAGATCTACATCGAGCCGCAGGGCATCTGCGTGATGGCGGGCGTCGGCGTAAAGGAAGGCCTCGCCGAAACCGCACTGGAAAGCGTCAAGGAGCGCCTCGACTCGAAATACGGCATCCTGCTGCATCAGCCGGCCTATACGGAATACCGCGTGGAGCTCGGCGAAATCAGCTCGTACCCGCCCGGATACAAGGAAAACGCGGGCATTTTCTGCCACAACAACCCCTGGATCAGCTGCGCCGAGGCCGTGCTGGGACACGGCGAACGCGCGTTCGAAATCTACAAAAAAACCTGCCCCGCCTACCTCGAGGACATCGGCGAAATCCGGCGGACGGAGCCGTACGTCTACTGCCAGATGGTGGCGGGCCGGGACGCGCCGACCTTCGGCGAGGGCAAAAACAGCTGGCTGACCGGCACCGCCGCGTGGACGTTTTTCAACGTGAGCCAATCCATCCTCGGCGTCCGTCCGACGCTCGGCGGACTGGCGGTCGACCCCTGCCTGCCCGCTTCGATCCGCAGTTTCACCTGCGAACGGCTCTTCCGCGGGGTGCGCTACCACATCTCGGTGGACGACGCCGCGGGCGTGAGCAAGGGCGTACGCGAACTGATCGTCGACGGCGAGCGCGTCCCCGGCTGCGTCATTCCGGTCCCCGCGGGCAAAACGGAGTGCACCGTGCGCGTCGTGATGGGCTGAAACGAAAGGGGTTTTTATGGCGTTTCCGAAAGATTTTGCCTGGGGCGCCGCGAGCGCCGCTTACCAGATCGAAGGCGCACCCGCCGAGGACGGGCGCGGCGCGTCCGTCTGGGACGCGTTCAGCCATACGCCCGGCAAAACGTACGGCGGGCAGACGGGCGACGCCGCCTGCGACGCGTACCACCGCTACGGGGAGGATATCGCGCTCCTCGCGCAGCTCGGCGTGCCGAACTACCGCTTCAGCGTCGCCTGGCCGCGCATCTTCCCGGACGGGAGGACGCTCAGCGAAAAGGGCTTCGGCTATTACGACAGGGTCGTCGACCTCTGTCTCGAAAACGGGATTACGCCGTGGGTCACCCTGTTTCACTGGGACACGCCGAACGCGCTCGAGAACGAGGGCGGCTGGCGCAGCCGCAAAACGGCCGAACGCGCGGGCGCCTACGCGGACGCGGTTGCAAAGCACTTCGCCGGACGCGTAAAACGCTATTTTACGCTCAACGAACCGCAGTGCTTCATCGGCCTCGGCTACGAAACGGGCCTGCACGCGCCGGGAAAAACGCTCGGCGGCGCGGATTTATTCGCGTGCTGGCACAACGCCATGCTCGCGCACGGGTTTATGGCGCGCGCCGTCCGCGAGGCGGCGCCGGACGCGCAGATCGGCGTCGCCAGCACGGGGCAGGTCGCCTTCCCGCGCTCGCAAAGCGAAGCGGACGTCGCGGCCGCGAAGCAGGCGACGTTTTCCTGCTGCGGCGGCGTGCCTTCCCCGCTGTTTACGCTTCAGGCGTTCCTCGACCCGGTCCTTTTCGGGCGCTACCCGGACGAGCCGCTCTTTTCCGCGGCCCCGTTCGACCCGGCCGACATGGCGGTCGTCCGCCAGCCGATCGACTTCATCGGCCTGAACTGTTACAGCGGCGTCGAAGCCGCGGCGGGCGAAAACGGTCCCGTGATCGTCGAGCCGTATCCGGGGTATCCGCGCACGGCCTTCAAGTGGGCCATCACGCCGGAAATCCTCCGCTGCGTTCCGCGCTGGGTCGGCGAGCGTTATCGTCTGCCGGTCTACATCACGGAAAACGGCGTGAGCTGCAACGATAAAATCTATCTGGACGGCGAAGTGCACGATATCGACCGCGTGGACTTCCTGCATCGCTACCTGCGCGAGCTGAGCAAAGCCTGCGCGGACGGCGCGGACGTGCGCGGATATTTTCACTGGAGCCTGACGGACAACTTCGAGTGGAGCAGCGGCTGCGAGGAACGCTTCGGACTCGTGTATATCGATTACCCGACCCAGCGCCGCATCCCGAAGGACAGCGCTTTCTGGTACGCCGACGTCGTTAAGACCAACGGCGCGAACCTCTAGGGCGTGTTTCTAAAATGCGATGAGGGCAGACAGAACGGATTTTTTGCCGGGTTGAGGAGCAAAACCGCAGGAATAGCAGCACTATTTCAAGGCTGCAGCGACAATAAACCGGTGAAAAGGACGTCTGTTCTGCACCATCGTGCTTTTAGAAACACACCCTAACCCCAAACACCAAAACGATAAAAGAGCAGGCGTTTGCCTGCCCTTTTATCGTTTTTCCGCTCCTCTAGCTTTGGCTTATTTCTTCTTCCGGTTTTTCCGGTTCGCAGCGCAGCTGCTTTTTCATGAGTTTGACCGTCAGATACATCGGCAGGGAAAAGCCGAACAGCAGCCAGAACCAGCCGAGGTACACGAACGCGTCGAAAAATAAAATCGGGACCGCGATTACGGCCGCCTGCACGGCAAGCGCGAGCAGCGTCGCGGGGAAACGCGCGAACGCCATCAGAAACGAGTTTTTGATCTGTCCGCCCAGCTTGTTTTCAAACCGCGCGATCAGCGGATACACCCATACGCAGGCCAGCAGGACCGCCGAAGCGGCGACGATCGCAAAAATCAGGAAAAACTTGTTGACCGGCTCGGAATAGACCACCGCGAACCAGATATCGCCCGCAAACACGAACAGGCACGCCAGTTCGAGCAGCCACGCGAGCGTCGCCTGCTTGAAGGACGACCGGAAATCCTTGAAAAACGCGGCGATCTGAAGCCCGCCGTCCTCATGCCGTTCGGCGCGGATGAGCCGCGCGTAACAGGCGGCCCCCGCCGCACCCGCGGTAAAAACAGGGATGCAGCAGAGGATGAAGAGCAGATTGAGTATGATCAGATCTCCCGCTCTCGAGAGCGTCCGTCCGAGCGTCTTTGAAAGCTGCGCGAATCTTTCCCGCATTTTTCCCTTTTTTTACTCCTTCACCGAGCCGAGCGCGACGCCCGCAATGATGTATTTCGAAAGGATGAAATACACGACGAACAGCGGCAGCACCGAGAGCGTCAGCGCCAGGTAAACGGCGCCGTACTCGGTTTTGTAAATATCGCCCTTGAGGAGGCTCACCATGATCGGCATGGTGTAATTCTCCTTTTTCGTCAGCAGGATCATCGGCATAAACAGATTGTTCCAGCTGGTCACGTAGGTGAAGATCGCCTGCGTCGCCATGGCCGGTTTCATAATGGGCAGCACGATGCTGTTGAAAATGCGGAATTCTCCCGCGCCGTCGATGCGCGCCGAAGCCACGATGTCCAGATTCAGCGACGGCAGCATATACTGCCGCATGAAAAACACCGTCATCGGCGCGGCGATACACGGCAGGATCAGCGCAAGCATGTTGTTGGTCATGTGGATGCGGTACATGAACTGGTAGAACCCGATGCTGATGACCTGCGTCGGGATCATCATGACGGCCAGTATCATCGTAAAAAACGGCTGCCGCATTTTCCAGTTGTACGCGACCAGCGCAAACGCCGTGAGCGTCGAAAAATAGATCGCGCAGACCGTCGACCCCGTCGAAATGATCAGCGAGTTGAAAAAGCCGGTCAGCGGATTGAACGTTTTGCCGGTCAGCACCGCCGCGTTTTCCGAGAGATGCGTGGACGGAATCAGCGAAATGGCGTGCTGCTGGATCTGGTAGGTGCTGCGCGTGGCGTTCACGATCATGATCCAGAACGGCAGGATGCTCAGTATGCCGAGAATGATGCAGACGATATACACGATCGCGCGGGCTTGCTTTTTCCGTCTCATACCGCCGCCTCCTTCATCGCCCTGCGTTCGGCCCGTTTGAGCCGTCTCGCCTCGCGCCGCATGCGCGCTTCGTATTTATCCCGCATGAGGTAAAACACACCGGCGGAAAGCGCCGCGATGATCACGAACATGATCATGCTCGCCGCGGCCGCGCGGTTATACAGGTAACTGCCGCTGAACGCCTGCGCGTAGATGAACACGCTGGTGGTCATGGTCGCGTTGGCGGGCCCGCCGTTCCAGATATACAGCTTCGGAATATCGAACATATTCAGCCCGCCGATCAGGCTCGTAATCAGCGTGAAAACCAGGATCGTGCGCATGCAGGGCAGCGTCACGCGGAAAAACGTCTGCCGCGGCGAGGCGCCGTCGATCTCCGCCGCCTCGAAGAGCTCCGGGTTGATGCCCAGCACGCCGGAAATCAGAATGATGGTCGTGTAGCCGTACCACATCCAGAACTGGATGAACGCGACCACGAGTCTCGCCGCCCACGGGCTGGTGGAAAAGTCGAAGGGTTTGCTGATCAGCCCCAGCGTCTGAAGGATGTCGTTGACGGGGCCGACCGGATACCCGAAGATGGCGGCATATAGAATCGCCACCGTTGCGGCGGTGATGATATTCGGAAGATAAAAGAGGATCTTGAACGCGCCCTGCCCGCGGATCTTGCGGTTCCTGTTCGTAAACCACGCGGTCAGCAGCAGCGCCAGGCTGATCTGCGGAATGAAGTTGATCACCCAGATGATGATCGTGTTTTTCAGCGAATTCTGAAAGGTTACGTTTTTGAAAATGCCGACGAAATTGTCGAACGGGTGCTCGAGAAAATGGAACGTCGTCGTGCCGACGCCCTTGAAATCGGTAAAGCCGATGATCGCCGTAAACAGCGTCGGATACAGCATGAAAATAATGAAGGCAAGCATGAACGGCAGACTGAACAGATAGCCGTATTTGGCGTAGCTGATGCCTTTGGTTCTCTTTTTTACAGTTTTCGTGTTAGCCTGAGGCATGGACGTTTCCCCCTGAGACGAAAATTTGTTCCGATTATATGCGGATATGGACGGACGGAAGAACTCCGTCCGTCCATTCTGTCACATGACTGATCGTGAATCGGTCAGATTCCCGTCTTAGTCCGCGGCGTCGATGCCGAGCTGATCCGAAACGGACTGTTTGAACGCGGCGATCGCTTCGTCGCGGGTCAGGTTGCCGGCCGTATACTGACGGACTTCGTCGCGCCAGATGTTGTTGATCGTCTCGTCATACTGCGTCAGGTTCTTGCCGTTTGCATACTGGTTGGCGGGTACGAATACGTCGAACATGTTCTGTCCGCCAAGGAAGTCCAGCGTGCCGTCGCTCATCGCCATAACCGTGCCGGAAGCGACCGTGTCCTTCGTGCCGCCGTCTCCGTTGAGCGTGCCGTTGGCCCAGTAGTACTGGAGGCTCTCTTTGTCGCACTGGAGGGTGATCCAGTCGATCAGCTTGCCGACGGCTTCCTTCTTGGAGGAATCCTTGTTGGCCAGCACCCAGGTGCCGCCCCAGAAGAAGCCGATCGGAGGCGTGCAGACCGCCCAGTCGCCGTAAGTGCCTTCGCCGACCGCCGTGCCGCCGGAGTTGCCGGCCATGACGTAGTTAATCAGCCAGGCGGGGCCGAAGAAGCAGAAGATCGGCTGCGCGCCGATGCCCTGCATATCGGCATACCACGCGTCGGTCCAGTCTTTCGTATCGTTGGAGTAACCGTTTTCTTTGAGCTGCATGGACAGGTCGAGGAACTGCTCACGGGCGGGGTCGATGTAGAGCTTGCCGTCCACGATCCAGCCCTTTTCGGAGCTGTTTTCAACCGCATGCCAAATGTCGCCGTCGCCGGAAACGATACCGTATCCCTTGGCTTTCAGCTCGGCGGCAGCCGTGAAGAACTGATCCCAGCCGGGACCGACTTTCGTTGCAATGGTGTCAGGATCGTCCGTGCCCCACACGTCGATCGCGATCGAACGGCGATAGATGAGCGCGCCGCCGGTTGCCTGATAGCCGAGGCCGACCAGAGCGCCGTCGCTCGGACGAGTGCCGATGTCGATGGTGTACTGCGCGATGTCCGCGGCCGCGGTTTCGGCGGAAACGTCGATGCCGAGGTCAGAATACGGGCACGCATAGCTGGACATGTCGCCCTGCGTATACTTTAGCACGAATGCGGATTCGCAGCAATACATGTCGGGCGCGTCGTCGCCGCCGGCGGCCAGGGCTTGATCCAGCGCGGGCTGGTAGAGACCGTCGGTGGTCGCAATGATGGTCGAATTAACGGTGTACCCGAAATCCGGATGGGTTTCGATGTATTTCTCGACCATGTTCGGAACTTCGTCGGTGAAAGAGTAGAGGTTGATCACCTTGTCCCCGCTGTCCGCAGCGGCCGGTGCTTCCGTCTCCGTGGCTGTCGCTTCCGTCGTGCTCGTATCCGACGAGGCCGCTTCTTCGGCCGCCGGCGTCGTCGATGCACAGCCGGCCAATGTGGCTACGACCAGCATGAGGCACATAATAATCGCGATGGTTTTTTTCATTGCTTACTGATACTCCTCCTTTTATAATTGTGTCACGATGCGCACAGTGGGACGACACGTTCAGTTTTGGCTCTGTGCTTGCTTTTTGCGTCACGATGTGTACAATGATGTGACATAATTATTATAGGGTGCGCTAAACGTTTAGTCAAGAATGTTTTGTAAATTAATTTATATAAGTTAAATTAAGTAAGCGTCTATTGACTTACTTCCGTTTATCATGCAAAATTGAAGAAGAACGGCGCCGCGCTTTCCGGCGCCGGAACGGAGGCGCGATACGGGGATGGTCTATCTGGATTATGCCGCGTCCTGTCCCGTCCTGCCGGAGGCGGCGGACGCGGTAAACGCCTGTATGCGGCGCGTTTTCGCCAACCCGTCCTCGCCGTACGCGGCCGCGGACGAAGCGCGGCGGATCCTGAACGGCGCGCGGCGCGAACTCGCCGCGTCCGTCTCCGCCGAGTCCGACGAGATCGTCTTCACCTCCGGCGGCACGGAATCCAACAATCTCGCGCTGTTCGGCGTCTGCCGGGCGCAGCCGCAAAAAAAGCACCTGATCGTCGGCGCAACGGAGCACCACTCGGTGCTGCTGGCGGCAAAAGCGCTGGAAAAAGAAGGGTTTTGGGTCACGTTTCTTCCCTGCGGTGCGGACGGGACCATCGACCCGGCTTCGCTCGAACGGGCCGTCCGGCCGGAAACCGCACTGATTTCCGTCCAATACGCCAACAACGAGACCGGCGTGATCCAGCCCGTCCGGCAAATCGGCATTCTCGCGCGTAAATACCGCGTCCCCTTCCACTGCGACGCCGTTTCCGCCTACGGCCATATCCCGATCGACGCGCGATGCGCGTGCATCGACCTTCTCAGCGTCTCCGCGCATAAGTTCGGCGGGCCCGTGGGCACGGGGTTCCTATATATAAGGAACGGGACGCCGTTCGTCCCGCTCTTTTTCGGCGGTTCGCAGGAGTTTTCCCGCCGGCCGGGCACCGAAAACGTCCCTGCGATCGCGGGCTTTCGCAAGGCCGCGGAACTCTCCGCGGCGTGCTCCGGGCGGGCCGACGAGCCGTTCCTGCGCGACCGTCTGCAGGAAATCCTGACCGCCGGGCTGCCGGAAGCGCGCGTCAACGGGAAAAGCGCCGCGCGTCTTCCGAACTGTCTGAGCGTCACGATCCCCGGCGCGCCGAACGAAAAGATGCTGTATCTGCTGGAGCAAAAGGGCGTCTGCGCGTCCGCACGGGCGGCCTGCGCCACGCGCGAACGCGCGCCGTCGCACGTCCTTGCCGCCATGGGCCTGACGGAAGAGGAAGCGAACTGCACGCTTCGATTGTCAACCGAAAAATTAAGTACGTTAAGTAAAATCGAATACGCCGCGGACGTCATCGTAAAAGCCGCGCGCAATGTGAAAAGTGTACTCTGAATATAACTGCTGAATTTATCGCTTAACTTAACTGGGAGGTTCGCTATGTGGAATCGGGAACAGGCAAGGAAAAAAGCAAACGGTCTGGTCGCGCGGATGACGCTGGAGGAAAAAGTTTCGCAGCTGCGCTACGACGCGCCGGCCGTCGAACGGCTCGGCATACCGGCGTACAATTGGTGGAACGAAGGACTGCACGGGGTTGCGCGCGCGGGCGTCGCGACCGTTTTCCCGCAGGCCGTCGCGCTGGCCGCCATGTTCGACCGGGAGCTGATCCGCGCCGTCAGCCGCGCGACCGCCCTCGAGGGGCGCGCAAAGTACAACGAGTTTGCCAAACACGGCGACCGCGATATCTACAAGGGGCTGACGTTCTTCTCGCCCAACGTCAATATCTTCCGCGACCCGCGCTGGGGGCGCGGCCACGAAACGCTCGGCGAGGACCCGTTTCTGACCGCCGAACTCGGCAAGGCGTTTGTTAAGGGCATGCAGGGAGAAGGCGGCACCATGCTCGCGAGCGCCTGCGCCAAGCACTTCGCCGTGCACAGCGGGCCGGAAGCCCTGCGCCACCATTTCAACGCCGTCTGTTCGGAAAAGGACCTCTGGGAGACCTATCTGCCGGCGTTCGACGCGCTGGTCAACGAGGCGGACGTAGAATCCGTTATGGGCGCGTACAACCGTTTCAACGGCGAGCCCTGCTGCGGCAGCCGGCGGCTGCTTGTGGACATCCTGCGCACGCAGTGGAATTTCAAGGGATTCGTGGTGTCGGACTGCTGGGCGCTGATCGATTTCCACACCGGGCACGGCGTGACGTCCGGTCCGGAGGAAAGCGCCGCGCTCGCCATGGAAACCGGGTGCGACCTCAACTGCGGCAGCATTTACCTGCAGATTCTCTCGGCGCTCCGAAAAGGGCTGATCACCGAAGAACAGGTCACGGCCGCCGCCGTGCGGCTCTTCACCACGCGGTATCTGCTCGGCATCCTCGGCGAGGGCAGCGAATTCGACAAAATCCCCTACGAAACGGTCGAGTGCGCCGAACACCTCGCCCTTGCGCACGAAACCGCGCTGAAGAGCTGCGTGCTGCTGAAAAACGACGGGCTGCTGCCGCTTAAGCGGGAGGCGATCCGCACGCTGGGCGTGATCGGCCCCAACGCCGACAGCCGCGCCGCGCTTTCCGGCAACTACCACGGCACCTCCTCGCGCTACGTCACCGTGCTCGAAGGGCTGCAGGATTTCTGCGGGGACGGCGTGCGCGTGCTCTACGCGCCCGGTTCGGCGCTCACTAAGCGCAAGACCGAAGTGCTCGCGCAGGAAAACGACCGCGTTTCGGAAGCCCTCGCCGTTGCGGAACACAGCGACGCCGTCGTGCTCGTGCTCGGCCTCGACGAAACGCTGGAAGGCGAAGCGCCGGACGAGGGCAACTCGATGGTGGCCGGCGACAAGCCGGATCTGCTTCTGCCGGACGTGCAGCGCGAGCTGCTCGAAAAGGTGCTCGCCGCCGGCAGGCCGACGGTGGTCGTGCTGCTTGCAGGGAGTTCCATCGACCTGAGCGCTGCCGAAGAGAAGGCGAACGCGGTGCTGCTCGCGTGGTATCCCGGCGCGCGCGGCGGAAGCGCCGTCGCGGAACTGCTGTTCGGGGAAAGCTCCCCTTCCGGCAAGCTCCCGCTGACGTTTTACCGCAACGAGGACCTCGCCTTCCTGCCGGAGTTTACAGATTATTCGATGAAGGGCCGCACCTACCGCTATCTGGAGCGCGCGCCGCTCTACCCCTTCGGCTACGGGCTGACCTACGGGGACGTGCGCGTCCTTTCCGCAGACGTGTCCGCCGCATCCGCAAAAGAGGGTCTCGTCGCGGACGTTACGGCGCAAAATCTGGGCGCCGCCGAAACGGACGACGTCATCGAGCTTTACATCAAGGCCGAGGATTCCCCGTTCGCGCCGCCGAACCCCGTGCTCTGCGGATTCCGGCGCGTGCGTCTCAGGCCGGGGGAAAGCGCTTCCCTGCGCATCAGCGTGCCGCCCCGCGCGCTGACGGTCGTAAACGACGCGGGCGAGCGGATTCCCGGCGGAAAGCGCTTCGCCCTTTACGCGGGGACCTGCCAGCCGGACGAACGCAGCCGGCAGCTGACGCGCTCGGCGCCGGTAAAAATCCCGGTCGAACTTTAGGGTACGTTGGAGGCTCCGCCTCCAACCCACCGCTTAGGGTGTGTTTCTAAAAT